>CAYWLF010000039.1:1232-13455 GCA_964458875.1 uncultured Gemmatimonadota bacterium | reverse complement strand
CTCGCCCCCGCGTTTCTCTTCGCCTACTACCGCGGGTGGGAAGGTGCGGCCACCGGTCTTCTCGTCGCGATGATCCTCATGATCGCGATCGACATCGTTCCCGCCCTCATCCTCGGAACCGAGATCGATTGGCGTGTCGCGGGAGGCGTCACTGTCGCATTCATCGTCGCCAGCCTGGGCCTGGGAGCGCTGGCTGAAACGCTGCGGAGGCAGAAGTCCTCTGCCATGCATCTCGCATTCCGGGACACTCTTACCGCCCTGCCTAACCGGCGCATGCTGGAGCTGTTCCTGGAGCAGTATTTCGCCGCGTCCCAGCGGGGGCAGGCCCTGGCCGTCGCCATCTTCGATCTCGATGGATTCAAGAGCTACAACGACACGTATGGTCATGCGGCGGGCGACACGGCCCTGGAAGACTTTGGAGCTATCCTGGCCCGTGAGACCCGGGACTCGGACATCGCGGGGAGATACGGCGGAGAGGAGTTCCTCGCCATCTTTCCTGGCGGGACTGTGGAAGGCGCCCGTCTGTTCGCGAACCGGGTGCGCGAGTCGCTGGCTCGTCACGAGCTCCCGACCGGGGCCCGGATCACTGTCAGCGCCGGCATCGCGATATCGGGGCCGACGATGAAAGATCCTGCGGAGCTGGTACGCGCCGCCGACACGGCCCTCTACCAGGCCAAGGCCGCGGGCCGCAATCGCGTGGAGCCGGGGTCGGCTCGGTCAGAGGGCGCACCCGCCCGGGACAACGGATAGACACTTCTTCATGACCCCTCTCATCCAGGAGCCGATGGCCGTATTCGGCTATCTGGCCGCCGTGTTCGCCACGATCTTCTGGGTCAGCGAAATGCCGGCGCTCCAGAAGCTGTTTCGAATCACCCCGGCCGTCATCTACTGCTACTTCGTGCCCACGCTGTCCACCACGGTGGGCATCATTCCCATGGCGTCACCGGTCTACGAGTGGATGACACGCTATCTGCTGCCGGTAGCGCTTCTCCTGCTCATGATCACGGTGGACCTGAAGAGCATTCTCAAGCTGGGACGAACCGCGCTGATCATGGTCACGGCCGGCTCCATCGGAATCATGATCGGGGCACAGATTGCCTACCTGCTCTTCGCCCGGTGGCTTCCGCCCGAAGGCTGGAAGGGCCTCGCAGCCCTCACCGGAAGTTGGATCGGTGGCACCGCCAACATGGTGGCGATCGCGGAGAGCGTAGGAACACCCGACGCCATCATGGGCCCCATCATCGTCGTGGACACGGTCGTCGGGTATGGCTGGATGGGAGTGCTTCTGTTCCTCAGCGCCTGGCAGGTCGTGTTCGATCGGCGCCTCCGCGCCGACACCTCGGCACTGGCGGAGACGAACCGACTTCTAGCCGATCTCGATACCCATCGCCGCCCCACCGAGCTTCGGGATATCGCGATCATCCTGGGGGTCGGTTTCGCCGGCGCTATCCTCGCGGTCCAGCTTGGCGCCGCTCTGCCAGTGCTCGGGGACCCGACGATCATCAGCCACACGACCTGGGCCGTACTGATCGTCGTCACCGGGGGCCTGCTCCTGAGCTTCACGCCGGTCCGCAACCTGGAGGAGGCGGGCGCGTCCAAGGTCGGCTACGCCGCCCTCTATCTGCTGCTCACGGCGATTGGCGCGCAGGGGAACCTGCTCGAGGTGCTTGCCGCCCCTGCCTTCTTCTTCGCTGGCGTCCTCGTCATCACGATCCACGTGGCCGTGATGCTGGCAGTGGCGAAGGTCATCAAAGCCCCGTTCTTCTTCGTGGCCACGGGCAGCGTGGCCAACATCGGTGGGGCGGGAACGGCTCCGATCGTGGCCAGCGTCTATCACCCCGCCATGGCTCCGGTAGGATTGCTGATGGCCGTGGCGGGTTACATCCTGGGGATCTACGGTGCTCTCGGAGCCGCGTGGATGCTGGGGCTGCTGGCCGGTTAGACGGTTGCCATCTCCCTCTCGTCTCCCGCCACCACGACCGCCCCCTCGACCTCGTCCGCCCGGAGGGCCGCCTGTCCGTTCGCCCTGAAGTGCCGGCGGAGGAAGTTCACCGCGTCGTCCAGCAGCGAGTGCATCACCGGTAGAAGGATCAACGTGAGGAACGTGGCGAATGTCAGGCCCGCGATCACCGCGATCGCCATCGGGCCCCACCACGCTGCCTGTGCGCCTCCCCAGAAGATGTTCGGGTTCAGTGTCCGGTAGAACCGGTTGAAGTCGATGTTGAGGCCGATCGCCAGCGGAATGAGCCCCATCACGGTCGTGACGGCGGTCAGGGTCACCGGCCGGAAGCGGGTGACGCCGCCCATCACCAGCGACTCGTGCTCGCTCAAACCGTCGCGGTCGCGGAGCACATGGATGTAGTCGATCAACACGATCGCGTTGTTGACCACGATGCCGGCAAGGCTGATCACCCCCACCCCGCTCATGATCACGCCGAAGGGCATTCGGAAGATGAGCAGTCCGATCAACACTCCAATCGTCGAGAGCATGACCGTGCTCAGGATGAGCCCCGGCTTCAGGATCGAGTCGAACTGCGAGATCAGGATGAACGAGATCAGGAACAGCGCCCAAAGAAACGCGTTGACCAGGAAATCCTGCGATTCCTGCTGCTCCTGCTGCTGGCCGGTGTAACTCAGGCGGTAGCCGGCTGGAAGCTGCTCCTGGAAGCCCTCGAGCGACGCCTGCACCTCGGCCAGTACCGCGTTCGCGTTGTTGCCCGCGCGCACGTTCGAAGACACGGTCACCACGCGGTCCATGTCCTTCCGGTTGATCCCGCTGAATCCCTCTTCCACCCGCCATGTGGCAATGGCGGTCAGCGGCACGGCGTCGCCCATGTCGCTCTCGACCGTCAGCTCACTGAGCGAAGAAAGGTCGGACCGATATCGCTCGGCCAGCCGCACGACGATGTCATACTCCTCCTCACCGTCCCGGAACTCGGAGGCCTCCGTCCCGTTGATCGCGCTGCGGACCGTGCTTCCAATGTCCAGCGTCGTAACGCCGAACAGGGCGGCCTTCTCGCGGTCCACCTCGACCCGGAGTTCCGGCCGGGCGTCATCGAGGTCGCTCTCCAGTCCTTCGAGCCTTGGAGCGAAGTCCGAATTCGAGAGGAGGGCCACCATCCGGTCCCCGAGGTCCTTCAGGATCTCGAAGTCCTCGCCGATGATCTCGATGTTGATCGGCCGACCCGTGGGCGGCCCCATGTTCGGCTTGTCCACCGTGATCGTGGCGCCGGCTATGTCGCCTCCGACGGCCGACCGCATCACCTCGAGTGTCTCGTTGGTGTCGTGTTGCCGCAGCTCGAAGTCCCTGAAGCTCACGGCCACCGTCGCGTACTGCGACCCGGTCTGACTGCCGAAATCGGCGATCTTCGAACCGGTCGTCGATACGACGGACTCGTAGTCCACTCGCCCGTCGATGCCTCCGAGCTCGGCCTCGAGCCTGCGAACGATCGCGTCCGTCACCTCGGCTCGGGTGCCCACCGGGGTCTCCACCTGGACCCAGATGTCGTCTGGCGCGATGTCCTCCGGGAAGAACTCGATCCCCGGATTGAAGGCGACGAACAGGGCGAGGACCCCGACGAACACCACGGCTGTCTGCCCCATTACGAAGACCCGGTGCCGAAGTGCCCAGCGCAGGCGTCCTTCGTAGAAGTGCAGGGTCGCCGGCAGGGCCCGTTCACGCACCCAGTGTCCTGCCGGGTTGAGAACGAACCGGTTCAGGAGCATGAGCCCGACCACCGTCGCGGCGAGCAGGAACGCCGTAAGGGGGCGCCCGCGGGCCAGGACGAGCCCGACGAGGCCTGCCGCCACCCAGGCGCCGATCTTGAACTCGCGGGTCAGGTGAGGCCTGGGCTCGCCTTCCATCCTCATGAACAGGGAACACAGTGTCGGGTTGATCACCAGGCCCACGAGAAGCGATGCGCTCAGCGTGATCATGAGCGTCTTCGGTAGATAGCTCATGAACTCGCCCGTGATCCCAGGCCAGAACGCCATGGGGGCGAAGGCCGCAAGGGTGGTCGCGGTCGCAGCGATCACCGGCATCGCCACCTCGGCGGTAGCGAGCTTGGAAGCCGTCTTGCGGTCGAAACCTTCCTCGCGGAAGCGGTAGATGTTCTCGACCACGACGATCGCGTTGTCCACCAGCATGCCCAGCGCGAGGATCAGCGAGAAGAGCACGACCATGTTCATCGTGAAGCCGAGGATCTGCATCACGCTGAACGACAGGAACATGGACAATGGAATGGCGACCCCGACGAACGAGGCGTTCCGAACCCCGAGGACGAACAGCAGAACGGAAACCACCAGGATCAGACCCGAGATGATGTTGTTCTCGAGGTTGCTGACCATGCTGCGCACGTACTTGGCCGAATCCGACGTGATGCTGACGTGCGTGGTGGGCGGGAAGTCAGCCTCCATCTCGGCGAGGACGGCTCTGACGGCGTCCGATGTCTCGATGATGTTCTCGCCGGTGCGCTTGCTCACGCTCAGCGTCACGACGGAGTTCCCGTTGAGACGTGCGTAGCTCTCCCTCTCCTTGAAGCCGAAATCCACGGTGGCCACGTCCCGCACGTAGATCGCCTGGTCCCCGGACGCTTCGATCACGATGTCTTCGAGCGGTCGGGTTTCCTGGAATTCCCCCGGCACCCGGACCAGGTACTTCACGTCGCCGACGTCAATCGTACCGCCGGGGACCGTGACGTTCTCGAACGCGATGGCTTCGATCACGTCGGTGAATGAGATCCCGTAGTACTTCAACATCGCCAGGTCGACATCGACCTTGACCTCGCGCTCGAGCCCGCCGGACAGCTGGACGCTTAGCACCGACGGGATCTGCTCGATCTCGTCCTGGATGTCCTCGGCGAGTTCTTTCAGACGTACCAGGTTGTACTCACCCGATACGTTCACCTGCATGATCGGGAACTCGGAGAAGTTGAACTCGAGGATTGCCGGTTCCTCGGCCGCCTCGGGCAGCTCCGGTTTCGCGATATCTACTTTCTCGCGGACCAGCTGCAGGGCCTCCGTCATGTCCATCCCGGCCTCGAATTCGGCCGTAATGCTCGAGACGCTTTCCACGGACTGCGAGGTGAGCGTCTTGATGTCGGAGATCTTGTTCAGTTCCTCTTCGAGAGGCCTGGTGATCAGGGTCTCGATGTCCTCCGGAGCCACACCCGAGTAGAACGTGCTCACTGCCACGAATGGTACCGTGATGTCGGGCGAAGCCTCTTTCGGAACCGTGAGATACGAGTAGAGACCTCCCATCACGATCAGCGCCAGGAAGGTCAGCACGCTGACCGGGTGGTCGACGGCGAAGTCCGTCAGCCAAAACGTCTTGTAGCGACCGAGGTCGTCCTTCAGCGGGTCTCGTCTCTCGAACAGCCGGTCGGCGGCGCTCCCCGCCGCCAGGCGTTCCTCGCCTCCCCGCGATCGCCTGTGCAAGCGGGGCCACAGTCTGCGGAAGAAGCTCATTCTACGTCCCCCTCACTCACTTCCCGTACCCGGTCGCCGGCGTCTACCATCTGGTGGCCTGTGACGATGAGCCGATCGCCTGCCTCCAGCCCGCCGGCCACCACTACCTCGTTCTCGAAGCTCGGTCCCAGATCCACGGGCCGAGCCTCGGCGATCGATCCGCTCGAACCCCCGGTCACCACGAACACCTCGTACCCGTTCTCGGTGCGCAGAACCACGTCCTGTGGAACGACGATCACGCCCTGAAGCTTCTCCGTGGCTACCCTGACGTTGGCCACCATCTGGGGCTTCAAGCGACCTTCCGGATTGTCCAGCAGGATCTCGATCGGGAAGGTGCGGTTCTGCGGATCCACCGCGGCGCCGACGTATGCGATCGTCCCTTCGATCGGCTGCCCCGGCAACACATCGAAGTTGAGGACGGCGTTGCCGCCCTCCATCACGTACGGGCCGAAACGCTCGGGCACTCCCCCCACGACCTTGAGCCGGTCGATCGTGAGAACCCGGGCTACCGGTGTGCCGGGAGCGACGATCTCTCCGACGTCCACGTACCGGCCGTCGAGCACCCCCGAGATTGGGGACTTGATCGTGTGGCGGGCGAAGCGCGCCTCGAGAAACGCGAGGCGTGCGTCGGCCGACTGAGCATCGTACTTGGTCTGCAGGAAGGCGATCTCGCTGCCGATCCCCTCGTCCTCCCACAACTGGCGCTGTCTCTCGTAGCGCTCCTGGGCCAGCGAGGCCGCCGCCCGGGACTCGTCGACCTGGGCCGCGAGGATCTCGCCATCGATCTTGATGATCGGCTGACCGGCCCGTACCCTGGAACCCTTGTCCACGATGACGCGCTCGATCACTCCGCTCTCCTGCGAGCTCACGACCACATCCTGGAAGGCCTCGACCGCACCGGTGAGCCGGATGAAGGACGTAAAGTCCGCCGGCTCGAGCGTACGCACCTCGACGTTGACGACCTTGACGTACGCCTGTTCTCCTGTTGTCCCTTCTTCGATCGCGGACGTCTCCGTCGACCCACAAGCCGCGGCGGCGATCGCCAGCAGTACGCCCGTCGCGACGAATCCGGATCTTCGGTCTATTCTCATGGCTCGCGTCACCCTCATCGGTCGCCTTCCCTGTCATCACTGGAGATCGGATCGCCTGAGGCGTCCGGACTGCCGCGGTTCTCGGGTCTGATATCTCCCTCGATCATCGCTTTCACCGCCGGGTCCACCGCCGGAACGATTCCCACCGCCAGGTCGAGCTGGGCCTGCGCGACCAGGAAATCGTAGATCGCCAGGGCGTAGTTCTGCTCTGCTTGCCGAAGTGCCAGCTCGGCCTCCGTCACTTCGAGTCTCGGCTGCGTACCGGCCAGGTACTCCGTGGTCACGATGTCGAAGCCGCGCTGAGCCTGCGAGACCGCCTGCCGCTGGGCCTCGGCCCGCGACCGGGACTCGGTCAGATTCGCGAAAACCGTCTCGACCTCGTTGGCCGCCCGTTGCCTGAGATCGCCGATCCGTTCTTCGGCCTGACGCACGCCGATCTTCCTCTGCTCCACCCGGTTCCAGCGTCGGGCTCCGGAGAACAGCGGCACATCCAGCTGGACGCCGACCGCCGAGGTGGTGAATCGCTGATCCGGGTTCTCGCCGAAGAAGTTGAGGGCTCCGTTCTCCTGCGCCTGCAGCCCCCAGCTGAAGAATCCGGACAGGCTGGGAAAAAGCTGGGTGCGCTCATACTTCACGCGCGCCTGCTCCAGGTCGCGCTGGAGACGCGCCTGTTGCAGGTCCGTCCGATGGGCGAGCGCGACTGCCTCCAGAGAATCGTATCCGACCGTCGTGGCTCCCGGGACACCCGTGAACGCCAGCAGCGCGAGGTTGTCCTCGCTGTTCACGGCCCCCTGCGACAGATCGATCTGGTACAGATCACCGAAGGCCGCGGCGCTCGCCGCGTCCCCCAGGCCCATCTCGATCGCCAGCACGCGCCGGGCCTCGGCCACCTCGTTCTCCGCCCGTCTCAAATTGGGCTCGATGTTCGCCAGTTCCACTTCGAGCCGGAGGACGTCGTAGTCACTGGCGAGTCCGGCCCGGTTCAGAGCACGGGTCTCCTCGAGGGTCTGCCGGACGCGTTCGATACTGTTCTGGGTGACGCGGACGGCTTCCTGTGCCAGGAGGACGTTCAAGTACGCGATGCGGGTCGTTGTGGCCACGCCCTGGGCGGAGCCGCGCAGCGCCTCGCGAGCCAGGTTCCGGAACGACCCTGCCGTCCCCACTCCGACGAACACTCCGGCATCGAACAGAGGCTGATTCAACGTGAGCCCAGCGTTCCACTGGTTGTCCGCCCCGAAGGTCACAGCGATCAGGTCATCGGGATCGGCATCCGGATCGACGAAGATCTTGGGAAGGAAAGCGGACGGAAGCTCGAGGTTTCGCTGCATCGATGCGAAACCATCGATCTCGGGAAACAGAGCCCCGTAGGCCTCGGAGACCTGCTTGTTCGCCACGTCCAGGTCGTACTGTGAAACGGCCAGCTGCCGGTTGTTGCGCAGGGCGATCGAAACGGCGCTTTCGAGCGTGTAGGGACGGGCGTCCTGATGGTCGCCGCCGTATTCCCGGGTGGCGGGACGAGCGTCCAGGTCCGGCGTCGGAAGCGTCTCGCCCAGGCCCGACTGGGCCGACAGGCCAGCGCCCGATCGGAGCACGGGCGATTCCACGGTCGTCTCCGTCCCGTCACCCTCCTGTCCAAGGGCGGAACGTGACGCCCCTCCGATCATTGTCAGCGCCGTGACCAGGACCAGGATCGGTGCTCCCTTCCACGCTATCATCTGCCGGAACTCAAACATCGGGACCACCTCCCGTCACTTCCGTGGGTTCGAGCCCTATCCTCACCATGTCCCTGAAGCGCTCGAACAACGCGAGCGTGAGGTCCTTTTCGTCCAGGTCGTCGCAGCACCCGGTCTCGGCCAGCATCTCCTTCGGATCGCAGGCCATGAAGATCGTCACCAGCCCGTGAACCAGGGACCACAGGAACAGGACAACCATGTCCGGCTCGATGCGCCGGATGTTGCCGGCTTCGATGGCCTCGACCACGCACTGTCGGAGCACCAGGTATCCGCCCTGTCCCGGTACGTCCTCGATGTGCCTGGGAGCCGGTGTCTGGATGGCGAAGATGATCTTGAAGTACTCGCGGTTCTCCAGCGCGAAACGGATGTAGGCCTCCCCGAGGGCGGCCACTCGATCCATGGAACCGGCCGGGAGGTGCTCGATCGCCTTCCACATGTAGGCATCGGAACGCTTGAACCCGTGTAGCACGACGCGATCGACCAGGTCTTCCTTGCCCTCGAACCAGTGGTAGATCGCGGTGGCGCTGAGGCCCACCTGCGCGGCCACGGCCCGCATCGACAGCGCGTCGAGCCCGCCCTCGGCCAGCAGGTTTCGGGCGGCCTCGAGAATGGCCGTCTCGGTCTCTCTTGAGACGATCTTCTCTGAAACGTGAGAATCGGTCATGAATTCACCCTTAACGACGTTAAGTTAACAACGTTAAATTAACGCCGTTAACCATGCCGTCAAGGGTGGCGGGAGAATTCGGTGTACCGGGAAAGCAGGGACCCTCAGTCGGCGGTTACCCCGAGATGGCAGCGTATGGAATACGAGCCCTCCGCGCCCTTCCCCGACACCTCGTAGTCGCCGGGAGAGGACAGCGAGACCGACCCCCGGAAGAGAGGCCTGTCGCCTCCCGCAAGGCGCGTCACGAGAGTGGATTCGAGATCCGTCGCCGCGGTCCCCAGCGAATCGGATACCACCCAGGCCTTGTCGGGGACCGCCGCCCGGGCCCGGCCGATGAGCGTGGCCACGACATCTCCGAGGGCCCGGCGCAGGCGGTCCCACCCGTCGGAGCGATTGACGTCGAGCACCTTGAACTGAACCGAGTGGACCCCGTCCCCGCGCACCAGGAGGACCAGGCGATCCCAGGCGTCGATGCGCGACATGTTGAACGAGGCGACTTTCCCCTTATCGGTCGCGCGTACGTACTCGGGTGACCCCTTCTTCTCGGGATCACACTCCCAGTAGCGATCCAGATCGGGAAGCACGGCGTGCTCGGTGTCGTGCTCACCCCGGCCGTTCACGTACCGGACATCGGCGACGAATCGGAAATTGGCCTTCCGGCGAGGTAGCTTCCCGGGAAAGTCGAATCCGGTCAGAACCAGCTCGTAGGTCTGCGGCATGGCGCCTCCTCTCGCTGAACGACAGGCGTTCACGATGTTCGAGGGGCGCAGTTCCGTGGATTGTCACCCGGCCGGCGGGATCGGCCGGGGTTCACAACTCTAGCTGGAGAGTCGGCACGCCTTCAAGGGGCGGCGGCCGCGCTCTCCTCCAACGCGCGCTCCAGGCGGCGCTCCAGGTCCTTGAACGCCCGGTCCCAATCGCCGGCCTCCGCGTGACGCACCATCGTGTCTTTCTTCTCTCCCCACGACAACACCACGCCCACGGCTTTACCGGTCTCGCGCTCCTCGATTACGAACTTGGCCAGTTCCAGCCCTGTCGTCCGAGTCGACAGATCGGCCACCACGGCCTCGACCCTGGACTCCAGGTCACCGGTCAGTTCCGTACCGCGAGTCGAAATCTGTGTCTGCATTGGCTCTCCCTTGTGGATGGTGGCTCCACCCGGTGGGCGGGGCCCTTCGTAATGTAGCCGACCATGTGGCTATTTACGGCCACCGGTGTCATGATGTAAAGGTGAACCAGGAAGGAGACTCACGATGACCGATAGACCACTTCAGACTCTCGTGAAGCTGAACTTGGACAAACCTATATGGGATAAATTTTTCTGGGTCTCTCCGCTTTCCGTGGTTGGCACGCTCGAAGAGGACGGCACTCCCAACCTGGCGCCCAAGCACATGGCCACTCCGATGGGGTGGCAGAACTACTTCGGTTTCGTCTGCACTCCGCGGCACTCGACCTACCGCAATATTGAACGGGACGGCGTCTTCACCGTATCGATGCCGCGTCCCGACCAGGTGGTGCTTGCCAGCCTGTGCGCCACTCCCAGGTGTGAGGACGCCGTCAGCCCGGTGCTGGACGCCCTGCAGACGCGTCCGGCCACGCGGGTGAGAGGCGTCCACCTGGCCCAGTCGTACCTGTTCTTCGAATGCGAGCTCGACCGGATGGTCGACGGGTTCGGCGACAACAGCCTGGTGGTGGGACGGATCGTTGAAGCGGCAGTCGCCCGCGATTCCCTGCGCACCACGGAGCGCGACGGGCAGGACGTGATCCACAAGGCCCCGATGCTGGCCTACCTGCAACCGTGGCGCTTCGCTTCCATCGCCCAGACGTACGCCTTCCCTCTCCCCGAAGGCTTCGAGCGCTGATCGCGATGACCGATGCGGTTGGCCCCCGGATCCTGGAGCACCTTCTCGCCAGAGAGCGAGAGATGGTACGGTTGCTCACCAGGCTTTCCGCGCAGGAATCGCCCTCCCTCGACCCCGGATCCCAGGCCGGCCCGCTGTCGATACTGCGCTTGGAGCTGGAACGCCTCGGTTTCGTAGTCCGAGCAATCCCGGGCCAGGAATCCGGCGGCCAGCTCCTGGCGATACCACACGGTCGTTCGAAGGGCGGGTCCATCCAGCTCATGGTCGGACACTGCGACACGGTGTGGAAGATCGGCACCGTGGACGTCATGCCCGTGATCGAGAAAGAAGACCGACTGTACGGTCCCGGGACGTACGACATGAAGGGCGGACTGGTGAACATCGTGTTCGCCCTTCGCGCACTGCAGACGCTCGGCATTCGACCCGCGGTGACGCCGATCGTGCTGATCAATTCCGACGAAGAGATCGGCAGCTCAGACTCGATGAGGCACATCAAGCGCCTCGCCAAGGTGGCCGAGCGGGCCTTCATCCTGGAACCGGCGCTGGGTCCGGCCGGAAAGCTGAAGACGGCCCGCAAAGGGAACGGCTTTTTCGAGATTCGGGTTCTCGGCCGCGCGGCCCATGCCGGCCTGGAGCCGGAACTCGGCGCCAGTGCGATTCTCGAGCTGTCGATGGTCATTCAGCGCCTCTTCGCCCTCAACGATGCCGAGCGCGGGATCACCGTAAACGTCGGCACGATCGACGGGGGACTGCGCCCCAACATCGTCGCCCCGGAAAGCCGGGCCACGGTGGACATCCGGGTTCTCACGATCGAGGACGGCCGCCGGCTCGAGGCGGAGGTCCTGTCCCTCGAGGCCACGACTCCCGGAACGGAGCTCGTCGTGACGGGGACCATGAACCGCCCTCCCATGGAGAAGACGCCCGGCAACCAGCACCTGTGGAAACTGGCGCAGCGCGCGGGCGAGGAGCTGGGCCTGGATCTTCAGCAGGGTACTTCTGGAGGTGGGTCGGACGGAAACGTCACGAGCCTGTTCACTCCGACTCTCGACGGGTTGGGTCCGGAGGGAGATGGCGCCCACGCCTCGCATGAGCACGTGATCGTCCGCAGTCTTCCAGAGAGAGCCGCTCTATTGGCGATGCTGCTCCTCGAACCCTCGATCGCCGAGGTGGCCCGGGCCAACCACGGCAATCCGGGTCGCCAGGAGGCAGAGGCCCTGCTACGTGGGGCGAATGACCACGCGCATCGCGGCCCGCGGGCATAGGAAATCGCTTCCAGGAATGGCTAAGGGCCGGGTGTCCCGCACGGGGACGCCCGGCCCTCATCGTTGTCAGTCCCTCATCGTTCTCGCTTGCGCCCTCAGAGAGCGGCGACTGGCCCTAGCGATCGGCGCCGCACGGATTGGCGGC
>CAYWLF010000039.1:0-1132 GCA_964458875.1 uncultured Gemmatimonadota bacterium | reverse complement strand
GGAGGCATCGAAGCTGCCCTGAAGCTGATGGACCCGGGCGGTGAGAGCCGCCAGCTCTACGGAGCCGTAGTCGAGTGGCTCGGCGGCCATCGGGATTGCCATGCACAACTGAACCATCTCGGCCGCCGTGACGGTCTCCAGCCCGGCCCGATCCGTGGCCATCGCCACCGGATGCGGGTAGGGCTCGGCGAACGACGCGTTCATCATGGCCGTGCCGCCACCCGAATGACACGTGCCGCACGAGGTCGCCCCGGTGCCGCTCAGGGACTTGTCGGTCCACAGTTCGGCGCCTCGAGCCGCCAGCTCGTCCCAGGACATTCCGTGATCGTTCAGCTCACGATCGCCCTGCCGGATCGCATCCACCGGCAGCTCCATCCCCGCGCATGGGTTCGCGGCACACGGGTTGGCCGCGCAGGGGTTGGCGGCGCATGGATTCGCCGCGGCCATCTCGGCCTCGGATCCTGCGTCTCCACCACCGCAGGCGGCCAGCGCCAACGCGGCCGCGGGGGCCAGCCAGGTCATTCGCTTCATCGCCCTCTCCTTCAGCTTGACGGGACGTGGCGCGGGACGAGCCTCATGACCGGCCCGACGCCTTCGAATTCTTCGTGTCTCTCGTGAATACGCCCCGCCTCGGTGGGGCTGACTGTTGTGGGAACGGCGTGATCGGCGAAATGGTTCCCGGGCGACGAGCCCCGGCGTTCCCCGGAGGGCATTCCCCGGTTATCCTGTGGACTCACGGGTGAGCCATCAACGAGGGAGCCGTTCGAAGGTGCGAGGAATACGGCTGGCGCGGCTACACCATCGACGCCAGGAACTGGCCAACACGCTGACACACGGATTCGGCACTCTGTGCGGAATCGCGGCCACGGGCGTCCTGGTAACGCTGGCCGCACTGAAGGGCGACGTCTTCCACATCGTCGGCGCAGCCGTTTTCGGCGCCACCCTCATCCTGCTCTACTCCGCCTCGACCCTGTATCACGCGGCCCCGAAGCGCAGTGTAAAAGCTCGGCTGCGTGTCGTGGATCACTCGGCGATCTACCTCTTGATCGCCGGGACGTACACGCCCTTCACGCTTGCGGGAGTGCGCGGCGGCTGGGGCTGGACTCTGTTCGGCGTGATATGGGGACTCGCC
>CAYWLF010000038.1:0-13529 GCA_964458875.1 uncultured Gemmatimonadota bacterium | reverse complement strand
GATCCTGATGGTCACGCACGACCCGCGCTACTCCGCGTACGCCGAGCGTACCATCCACCTGTTCGACGGACGCATCGTCGAAGAACGTTCGTCCGAGGCCGGAGCCACCTGACCGTGAGCGCGCACAAGGCAAGCATCCTGGTCGCTGATGACCAGGCGGATGTGCTGGCGGCACTTCGGCTCCTCTTGAAGGCCGAGGGGTTCGAGATCGCTACGGCGACATCGCCGTCCGAGGTCATCGAACTCCTCGAGCTCGACGAGTTCGACTGCCTGCTGCTCGATCTCAACTACACCCGCGACACCACCTCCGGGCAGGAGGGGCTTGATCTGCTGCCGCGGATCCAGGCTCTCGACAGCACTCTGCCAGTGATCGTCATGACGGCGTGGGGTAGTATCGAGAGCGCCGTCGAAGCGATGCGGCGCGGCGCGCGGGACTACATCGAAAAGCCGTGGGACAACGACCGCCTCCTCGCGACCATCCGCTCGCAACTCGTGCTCGTGCAGGCCGTCCGGAGGGCCCAGTTCCTCGAGGCCGAGAACGAGATGCTGCGGGATGCCGACGTCCCCGAGATGATCGCGGACTCGAGGGCCATGCAGCCGGTTCTCCGCCTGATCGAACGTGTCGGTCCCTCGGACGCCAACGTGCTGGTCACGGGTGAGCCCGGCACGGGAAAAGAGGTCGTGGCCCGGTGGCTGCACTATCGGTCGAATCGAGCAAATCGGTTGCTCGTGACCGTGAACACAGGTGGCCTCTCCGAAGGAGTGTTCGAGAGTGAGATGTTCGGCCACGTGCGGGGAGCATTCACGGACGCCAAGGCCGATCGGGTAGGTTACTTCGAACTCGCGGGCCACGGGACGCTGTTCCTCGACGAGATCGGCAACGTCCCGCTCACCCAGCAGGCGAAGCTGCTCCGCGTTCTCGAATCGGGTGAATTTCAGCGGGTGGGTTCATCCAAGGCCCGGAAAGTGGACGTTCGGATCATAACGGCGACAAACTCAAACCTCGATCGTTCCGTCGCCGAGGGGATGTTCCGGGAAGACCTGTACTATCGCCTGAACACCGTCGAGATCACGCTTCCTCCGCTTCGCGAGAGACGCGAGGACATTCCGTTGTTGGCCGCCCACTTCCTGCGGGTCAGCGGGAGCAAGTACGGGCGGCCGGACATGACGTTCTCATCGGCCGCCATGGACGCCCTGCTCAGGCATCCCTGGCCCGGGAACGTCCGCGAGCTCAGACACTCGGTGGAAAGAGCCGTGCTGCTGACCGAGAACCACATCGTGGACCTGGAGCACCTGGGCCTTCGACAGGCCTCCGAGGGCTCTCTGCGCCTCGAGGCGGTTCCTCTCGACGAAGCGGAACGCATCCTGATCCGGAAGGCGCTCTCTCGGAATCGCGGAAACGTAAGCCGCGCGGCCGACGACCTGGGCCTCAGCCGCAGCGCGCTGTACCGGCGCCTCAAGCGGCACGGCCTGCACGCTTGAGCCAACGAGGGAGCCGCAGATGATCGCGCGCGGCCTCAGGAGCCAACTTCGACAGCGCCTCACCTACCAGAGAGCGATCCCGCTGCTGGCGTTGCTGTCCGGGGTCCCGGCCATCATCGCTACCCTGATACTCGTGTGGACCGGCGACCATGCCAGTCGCACCCAATGGACCGTCACGGTCTTCGTTCTGGGCACATGGACGGCGATCCTGGTCGCGATGCGCGACCGCCTGGTGCGTCCGCTCCACGCCGTATCCAACATGCTGGAGGCGCTGCGCGAAGGTGACTATTCTCTTCGCACCCGCGCCCCCGCCAAGGACGATGCCCTCGGCTTGATACTGCACGAGGTCAACCAGCTCGCCGGGTCGTTCCATGATCAGCGCCTTGACGCCCTTGAGGCTTCAAACCTTCTCACACGCGTGATGACGGTCATCGACGTGGCCTTGTTCTCCTTCGACGACGGCGACCGCCTGCACCTGATCAACCGGGCGGGCGAGGACCTTCTCGGCCGGAACGAGGAGACGGTGCTGGGTCACACGGCAGAGGAGTTGGGTCTCAGCGAGTGCCTGGGCGGCGAGACGCCCCGGGTCATGGATGTCGCCGTGGCCGAAGGTCTCGGTCGCTGGGAGTTGCGTCGGCGCAGTTTCCGGTGGGAGGGCCGACCGCACAGGCTGGTGGTCCTGGCGGACCTCAGCCAGGTCCTGCGCGAGGAGGAGCGCGTGGCGTGGCAGAGACTGATCCGGGTACTGAGCCACGAGATCAACAACTCCCTCACCCCGATCAAGTCGATTGCGACGAGCCTGACCGCGCTGCTCGAGAGGAGGGACTGCGAGAGCGACGAGGACGAAGACCTCAAAGAGGGGCTCCATGTGATCGCGGGCCGATCCGAGGCCCTGGGTCGCTTCATGTCATCGTACGCGAGGTTGGCCAAGCTACCGCATCCCCAGAAGCGGGAGTTCAGCGTACGCGAGTGGGTGGAGCGAGTGGCGAGCCTCGAGAGCCGACTCGAAGTCGAGGTGTTGGACAGTCCGGATCTCCGGATCGAGGCGGACGGAGATCAACTCGATCAGC
The DNA here is from genome assembly GCA_964458875.1 of uncultured Gemmatimonadota bacterium. GTDB lineage: Bacteria > Gemmatimonadota > Gemmatimonadetes > Palauibacterales > Palauibacteraceae > Benthicola. Next base: position 10,977 of record CAYWLF010000038.1, on the reverse strand, counting down.
TGCTCATCAATCTCCTGGACAACGCCGTGGATGCCTCACTCGAGACGGGCGGGTCCGTGCAAGTCAGCTGGGCCGATGTGGATGGGCACGTGGAGGTCAGGATCGAGGACGAGGGTCCCGGCCTGGCTCAGACCGCGAACCTGTTCGTGCCGTTCTTTACCACTAAGCCGAAGGGTTCTGGCATCGGTCTCGCGCTGAGCCGACAGATCGTCGAGGCGCACGGCGGGCGGGTAAAGTTGCGCAACCGGACGGACGGTCCTGGTTGTGTGGCGGAGGTGTGGCTCCCGAGGCATACGGCGGCGGTCTCCACGTCTCAACCCTGAGCGCTGGAGCGAGAACCTCAGTCGCAGTCGATCCTGCTCTCTTCCGTGGCGGGTGGGAAGGCCTTGATCGTTCCTCGGAACACGGCGCAGCGGGTTCCGCGGACTCTCTCGTGCGTGGCTCTGGCTGACCAACCGTTGCCGTTTCCACGCATCCGGATCGTTACACCATTGCTGAGATTCATGTCCAGCTTTGTGACGTTGTTGGCATACGTGGCCGTGCCTGTCTCGGCGAACGTCTGCTCGATATAGGCTTCCTGCGCGGTAGCCACGTTTCGCAGGTCCGATACCATGGCTGCCTCGTAGGCGCGGTTCGAACTGTTCCCCAGGTTCACGGTAGCGATTACCGAGAGTATGGATATGATGGTCAGGACGACCATTATCTCGATGAGAGTGAACCCTGACTCCCGGCGAGGGGCTGACTGCATCGTTTGGCTCCTTGCGACACGATTTCGGGCCGGGGGCGTTCCCCGCCGAGACCGTATGTAGCACCTGTGGTGCCAGCGGAAAAGGAGTGGGTGCGTTTGCTCTAACTAATTGAAACGACGTTGCTTGTCAGAATACTGAGAGTCGCATTTCATCATGTGGGGTACCGTTCGTGTGGCAAATAGCACCCACTTGGGTCAGGGTGCGGGTCGCAGGGCGTTGAACAACAACGGAAACGTGGCCATGGAAAGGCCCCGTTGCTGCGGGTCGATGCCGAACAGCACCACCTTTCCCCTCCCCAGGGGCACCTCGACGACCGCAGAAGCCCCGGCAAGGACGCTCGTTCCGTGCACCCAACCGCTAAGGACGCGGGGCCGCGCCCCGTATGTGGCCACTGAAACGGCCGGACTACTCGCGGGAATGTCGAACGCGGCGCCACCCTCCAACCATGCCGCCGTGCGTGGCTGCATTCCCCGACCCGTGCTCGTGGTGGTATCGACGCGCAGGCTGACCTGGGCACCGGGCGCGAAGAAGACTTTGGGTGCCTGGTCTCGCAGGCGATCCACCACCGGCAGGTTCAACCCTTCGGCGACCCAGGACGCGGAACGACCGAGTGCCACCAGCGTCCCCCCTGCTTCCACGAAAGCCCTGAGCGCCTGCAGCCCGGCTGCGCCCAGGCCTCCGGTGAACTCCACCGGCATCGATCCCGGAGTCCACCCTTCGTCCAGTATGGACGGCTCCACGGAAGGCAGCACGATACTGGTGAATCGACGGGCCAGGTCACCCTGCCGAATCTGTTGATCATGCAGGGTGGCATAGGGAACTTCGTAGCCATCGAAGAGCCAGCGTGTCCACCCTTCATCGGTCGCCGGGACCCAGGGTTGATACAGCCCTGCCAGCACCCCTGCCTGGCCGGACAGGCCCTCCACGTCGCGGATTCGGAAAGCGGGAGTCCCTTCCACCCGCTCCGTGTCGCCGAGTGGAACTTGACGCGTCGGCTCGGCACGCAGGCCGAGGAACAGCGGCAGATTGTGGGCCGTGACATCGTAGGGCGCGCGTGGCGGGCCGCCCGGGTACTCCAGCCGGCCCGGGTAAGGCTGCGGGGCCAGAAGCATCTGCACGAAGGCGGCGTACGGCTGGCGCATGTCGATCACCAGGCTCCCGGCCGGCCAGGTGGATTCACCCGCCGTCAGATCGCTGGTGGACACGTCGATCTCGACCAGCGCCGTGCGCAGGATTCTCGTGAGCTCGGCGATTCCGGCTCTACTCCCTCCGCCGGCCGGTATTACCCAGGCCCTGGGCCATTCCGGCCACCCCGTTACCGCCCTCTCTCCCACTGAGACGAAGTTGTCCAGCCACTCTTCCCTGGACCCGGAAACGCTTTGCAGGAGGGCGAGAGCCCCGGCTTCCATGTAGTCGAGGATGTCGGCAAGGCTCCAGCTCCCGCCGGACCACGGAACCGGTTGGTTCCAGGTCGGGTCAGCAGGGCCCTCTCCGTCCGCAGACCGGAGTTCGCCCGGTAGAACCTCGATTGGCGTGGCGAGACGAGCGCTCGCCGTCTCGCTCAGAATTCGCACTCCTCCGTGGTAATGGGCGTACGCCCTTGCCGGGCTCCACGCGTCGTAGCCCTCGTTGACGACGATGCCCTTCATCCCCTGCCGCAGAAGGTTCCACGCGATGGCGGTGCCGAGGGAATTGGCCGCAGCCGTGAGGAGAGGATCGACGTTTGGCTCGACCGGGTCCGTCCACGGCGGGACGAAGTAGCGGCTTCCGTACGGGCCCTGTTGATGGATGTCGTGCACGATTTGTGGGTGCCAGACATTGTACACCCGCTCCACCACGTTCCGCGTCTCCACCTGCGTGAACGAATACCAGTCCCGGTTGTTGTCGTGGCCCGTGTAGTGGTGGTACAACCCGGGAGGGGCGGTCCCTTCCCACGGCATCCCGATGGACTCACGGTACCACTCGGCGACCATGTCCACACCGTCCGGATTCAACGACGGCACGATGAGGACCACGCACTCTCGAAGGACCCTGGACAAAGTCGAGTCGGTGGCCGCGGCCAGTCGGTACGCGAGCTTGAGCGGCAGGAGTGTGCCGCCAACTTCCGTTGGGTGGATGGCGGACGTGACCAGCACCACGAGTCTTCCCGAACCCACCAGTTCTTCCCGCACCCCGGCGTCATCTATGCGTCGCGGGTCCGCCAGGCGTTCCTGCGTGACGCGGATCTGATCGAGACGTGCATGGTTGGCCGCGTCGGTGACTGTCAACATGACCATCGGACGGTCCAGCGTGCTCCGACCTATCGTGTCGAGGCGCACGCGATCGCTCTGTCCGGCGAGCACCTCGAGGTACCCGGTGACCTGATTCCAGTCCGCGACCCTCCGGTCCTCACCGGGACGGAAGCCCAGATGAGTCTCCGGCGGATCAGGTGGCAGTCGCACGGACACGGCCCTGCCCGCCTCCTGGCCCAGGGCCGACCCGGAGAACACCAGGACCGCGAGGACAGCCATCGCTCCCCGCACCCAGTGACGCTGCCTGCACGGACGGCAGGACTCTCCGTCGCGAAGCGGCTCAGTCCAGGAGGGACGGAACATCGGCCAATCTCGTGACAATGTGATCGGGACGTCGCTCAGGTGGGACCTCCTCCAGGAGCGCCTGGTCGAACTTCCCCGTTCGAACCTGGATCGTCGCCAGGCCAGCCGCTCGTCCGCCCTGGACATCCGTCTCCAGGTCATCTCCTACCACCGCCAGCCGTTCGCGAGGGACGCCTAGAAGCCCCGAGGCCGCGCCGAAGAATGCCGGAGACGGCTTTCCAACCAGTGTCGCCGCCTGGCGGCTCGCATACTCCAGGGCGGCTACGAACGGCCCGGCGTCCAACGTGGGCCCTTCGCCTGTCAGCCAAAACCTGTTGCGGTGAATGGCCACCAGCCGCGCGCCCGCTCTCAGGCTGCGGAAACCAGCGTTGAGGCGCTCGAAGGTGAAATCCGCGCCCAGATCGCCCACCAGTACGGCGTCAGGCCGCTCGTCGGTGATCTCGAATCCCGCGAAGTCCTCCCTGGCAGAGTCGGCCACCAGCAGGTGGATTCGTCGCACGCCCTCATCTCGCAGCCACCGGGCCGCGGCTACGGGCGCGCTGAAGATTTCGGACACATCGACGCTCAGGCCCATGGCTCTCAGCGAGGCAGCGATGTCCGAACAAGACATGCGACTCGTGTTCGTGGTAAACAGGAATGGAATACCTCCCTCGCGCAGCTCATCGATCGCCCGGTCGGAACCTTCGATCAACGCCCGCCCCTGGTAAACGGTGCCATCCAGGTCGATCAGAAGGCCCCCGATTGGCCGCATCCGCCTGTTCTCCCCTCGGTTTCACGGTTCGATGGACAACGGTACTATTGAGACCGACTACTTTTTCACGCAACCGACTCGACAAGACCGGAAGGAAATCGTGCCCGAACTCACTCCGTTCTCCGCGCTTCGCTTCAGCAGCACCGCCGGTGATCCCTCGCATCTTCTCGCGCCTCCCTACGACGTCATCGACGAGGCGGCCGCCGCCGAACTCCTGGAGCGCAGCGCCCATAATTGCGTGCGGCTGATCCTCCCCGAAGGCTCGGCCGATGAACGCTATGCCAATGCGGCAACGTTACTTCACCAGTGGGCCCTCGAGGGTGTTCTCGACCTGGACCCGGAGCCGGCGGCCTACGTGTACAGGCAGCGCTTCGCGGCCGACGGCCAGGTGCTCGAACGGCTGGCCGTCTTCGCGGCTGTGCGCCTGAGTCGATTTGAGGACGGCGAAATACTCCCGCATGAGCGAACCCATTCCGGCCCGAAGAAGGACCGGCTGGCCCTTACCCTCGCCACCCGGACCCAGCTTTCACCGATTTTCATGGTGGCGCGTGACCCGGATGGACAGCTCTACGACCTGGAACGAGCGATCCTCGAGACCGCTGCCGACGTCGAAGCGGCAACGCCGGACGGAATCCGGCACTCTCTGTGGATCGTGTCGGGTGAGCAGGGCGACGCGTTGATGTCCGCGGCCGGTTCACTCCCGCTGCTGATCGCCGACGGCCATCACAGATACGAGACGGCGCTGGCTACCGCCGAAACGCTTGGCGACAACGTAAAGGCAGCCCATCTCATGGTGTGTGTCGTCAGTCAACGAGACCCCGGTCTCGTGGTGCGACCAACCCATCGTGTCCTTTCCAGGTCTCCGGGAGCAGCCGACGGATCGTTCGATTGGATCTCGATTCTCGCTGATTCCTTCGAGCTCGAGGAGCGGGGGGGCCTGTCTCCGGTGGAAGCCGAACAAAGAGCTGCGGAGGCCGCGCCCGGCTCATTCATCGTCGCTGTCCCTGGTGGTGGGAAGTGGCTCGCTTCCGCTCGTACCAGGGCACTCGCGCAGGCTGGAATCCCGCCCGAGCGGGCCAGGATCGCCCCCGTCGTATTCGACGAACTCGTCCTCGGTGACCTCTACGGGCTCGAGGCCGACGAGGCGTCGCACGAAGGTCTTCTCTCGTATTCGCGGGACCCGGAAGCGGCCGTCGCCGTTTCAGCCGGCGGGTGCGGGTTCATTCTGCCCCCGGTATCCCTCGAGGATGTGTGGGCCACTGCGGCTCGCGGAGGTCGGCTTCCTCCCAAGTCGACCTATTTCGAACCGAAGATCCCCTCCGGTCTGCTGTTTCGACCGATTTGAGCCGGGGGCCAACAGCCGGCGGTCACCTGGCCGGAGTCGTTTGCCGGGGCCGGCGGGGCGGCATACCTTCGGGCGCCATGAATACTACTGAGTCAGGCCGGGATCCCCGGCGGGTTATACAGGTCGCGCACAGTCCGGACTCGGACGATGCCTTCATGTTCTACGGTCTGGCATCCGGCGAAATCGATACGGCCGAGCTGGGCTTCGAACACCAGCTCCAGGGAATCCAGGAACTCAACGAGCGAGCCATGCGTGGGGAGCTCGAGGTCACGGCAGTGTCCATTCACGCTTATGCCTACCTGACGGATCGCTACATCCTTCTTCCTCACGGCGCCAGCATGGGCGAGGGATACGGCCCGAGGCTGGTGAGTCGGGAGTCTCTGGACCGGGAGGCGATCCGTTCGCGCACCATTGCGGTCCCCGGACACCTCACCTCCGCCTACCTGGCCCTCAAGCTGTGGGAGCCCGAGGCGCGCACCGTGGTCATGCCGTTCGACGAGATCCTGGAGGCCGTCCGTGACGGCCAGATCGATGTCGGCTTGATCATTCACGAGGGGCAGCTCACCTACGTCGACGAGGGCCTCGTCCTCCTGGAAGATCTAGGCCGGTGGTGGAAAGACGAGACGGGGTTGCCTCTTCCGCTGGGGGGCAACGTCATTCGCCGCGATCTCGGGGCGGATCTCATCCCGCGTGTGTCGGACTACCTGAGGCGAAGCATCGCGTATTCCCTGGATCACCGCGAGAAGGCGATGGACTACGCCATGGGTTTTGCCCGCGGTCTCGATCGGGGGACTGCCGATGATTTCGTGGGGATGTACGTGAACCAGCGTACTCTCGACTACGGTCCGGACGGACGCGAAGCCGTCAGGCTGTTCCTCCAGAGGGGCGTCGACGCCGGTCTCCTCCCGGGGCCGGTACGGGTCGAGTTCGCGGACTAGGTGGCCCCGCCCCGTCGCTGTCTGCCTTCCGGAATGCGTCCAGCTGTGCTACGCCGAGTCCGGCGATTCGACGTAGCGTCGAACGTTGGGTCACGTAGAGTTCGGAGTCGCCGGCCAGGGCCGTGGCAATCTGAATGGCTCGGGGTAGGCCGCCTCCGATCTGCGCCTTCACCTGGGCCGCTTGCCGCGCGATCGTCGCTGACACCGGCACTATTTCCAGCCCTGGCAGGGTCGCCACGAGCCTCTCCACCCGTGCAGCCATCTCCTCGTGGCCTGAGCGATAGGGTTGTACGAGAAGCTGGTAGATCGTGATGGCCGAAGTAAATCCGGCGAACTTACGGTCGCGCATGCCTCCAAGGAGCACTCGCGTGAGCGGGAGATACGCGGGATCGCCGGCCAGGTGCAGCGCCACGACGCCGGCATCCACATATACGATGCCAGCCCCGGTGAGAAGCTCCCGGAAGGTGACCGGATCACTCACCGCGCGCCTCCGGCCACAGTTCACCGTCGGGGCCGGTCGATCCGGAGAGGAGACCCTCGAGCTCGGCGACCACGTCCTGCGGCTCCGCTCGCATTTCGATGATGTCTCCAGTCACCGTCACCAGAAGCCGGTCTCCCGGCCGGAGGCCCAGTGCCTCCCGGGCTTCCCGGGGCACCACGATCTGGTGCTTGCTGCTCATTTTGACCGATGAGGACACCGCGACCTCCGAAGTTGCGCCTTTACGAAACAACTTTACGTGAGGGCGGGCAGAGCGAAAGGGGTCCGACGCTCGAGGTCAGAGGACCTGGTACAGGAAGAAGGCGTAGCCGAAAAGGAGAAGGATCCCCTCCCACCTGGTCACCTTGTTTCCCGTGTAGGCCAGGGGTATGAGAGCGAGACAGAAGATCATCGCGGGCACCACCTGTGTCGCCACGGTCCCCGCCGTCAGCTGCAGTGGACTGATCAGGGCCGCCGTCCCGAGAACCAGGCCCAGGTTGAAGATGTTCGACCCGATCACGTTTCCGATCGCGATGTCTCCCAGCCCGCGGGCGGCAGCCGCGATCGTGGAGGCCAACTCGGGAAGCGACGTGCCAACCGCTACCATCGTGGCGCCCACGACTTCCTCGGGAACGTCATAGGCAATCGCAATGTCGCTTGCCGAATCGATCATCCAGGAAGCGCCGGCGAGCAGTAGCGCCGTTCCGAACGCAACCCGGAGCCAGTTTACGTACGGTCGGCGAATCAGCCCGGTATCTTTGACGTGCGCTTCGATTCTGGCCGCCTGGAACTGTCCGGTCTCCGTCTCGGATTTTCCCCAGCGGATCAGGTAAAGCATGTAGATCGTGAAGCCGCCGACCAGGATGAGCGCGTCCAGCGTGCCGATTACGCCGTTCGATGCGAACACCATGACGGCGGCGAGGACCAGGACCATGAGTGGGGCCTCGCGCTGCAGCAGCTTCCTGTGAACGTGAATTGGACGCACTATCGCCCCGAGACCCACGATCAGGCCCACGTTTGCCACCGTGGAACCCATCACGTTTCCGATGGCTATCCCGGACTGCCCACGCATCACGGCGGTCGTGGAGACCACGAGTTCCGGCGCAGAGGTACCGAAGGCCACGATCGTGAGACCCACCAGCAGCGGGCTCACGCCGCGATGCTCAGCGACGCGCGAGGCTCCCGTCACCAACCAGTCCGCCCCGAGCGTCAGCGAGGTCAGCCCGACAAGGAACAGAAGCGCATCTATGACGTACACGGTTGCCTCACATCACGGGATGTGGAAAACCGCGCCGGTGGTGGACGGTCGATGCACCTCAGTGTGGACAACTGTGGATAAGTCGCCACTGGAAGTGCGGCCCCGCAAGTATCAGTCAAAGCGCCAGTTACTCGCTCAAGTCAGTTGACCTGGACGGCCTCGGGAGCGCTCTGGGCCGGTTTCTCCCCACGCTTCTGCGCCTCTGCTGACCTGTCACCGCCGCGCCCGCCCATGTGGAGTTGTCCGTCCACCTGACCACCTTCGTCGAGCTTAATTCGCCGGCTGCGGATGTCGCCTTCAACGCGGCAAGTGGTCTGCAGCTCAACCCGGCTTTCCGCGTTGACGCTGCCGTTCACCCGACCAGCCACGATGGCATCCTGGGTGACCACATCACCGATCACCACTCCATCCTTGCCGATCACCACGCTCTTGGCCGCCTTCACCGAGCCTTCGACCTGGCCCTCGATCCGGATGGTGCCGTCGCTCGAGCAGTCGCCCACTACCTTCATTCCGGGGCCCACGATCGATACGACATCCCCTACATCGCGGGGCACGCCGTCGGTACGGTTCCTCGTCTTCGTCATGTCACTCATTCCTTTCACCATCCCTCCCAGGCCGTATCCCGTGCGGCCCGACTCAGGTCCCCTCCGCAAGATACTCGAGCGGATCCACGGGAAGGCCTTCCCGCTCGATTTCTACGTGAAGATGTGGTGCGGTCGACCTGCCACTGTTCCCGGACAGGGCGATGACCTCTCCGATCTCCACCGAATCACCCGCGGACACGAACAACCAGGAGTTGTGTGCATACAGACTGCTGATCTCGTCGTCGTGCGATACCTTGACGTAGAGCCCGTACGCCGAGTCATCTCCCGTTTCTTCCACCGTACCGCCCCTCGTCGTTCGAACGTAGGAGCCAGCCGGTACGGCTATGTCTATCCCCACGTGCTCCTCACCCGGTGCCGAAGCGGTGTCACCGAACGTCCGGGTGACGAAGCCCTGTTCCACGACGGGCCATACGAAGCGTGACGATTCTTCTTCCTCGGTCACCCGACGGGCCGTCGCATCTTCCTCTGACAGCGGCGGCAGCAGAATGTCACGTCGCGAAGCTCCCAACTCACCACCCATCACGTTCTTGAGTTGAACGTAGTCAGCCTCGATCCGTTCGACTCGCTCGGCGACCACCGCCATCGCTGCGTTCTCTTCCCGCAAGTCCAGGACCTCGGATTCGAGAGACTCGACAAGACCCCGAGAAGCGATGTCCCCCACCCACCGGCCCGCGACGAAGAAGGTCGACGCCAGAACCACCAGGACGACCCCGCTCAGTGTGATCACACGCCCACGCGACATCGCGAGGGTGCGAGAGTCCACCTCTCCCTCTCGCATGACGATCAGCGTCCAGCGGCCCTTGCCTTCTGTGTTCATCTAGCCCCGAACAGGTCCGCCGAGTCCGATTCCCCAAGCAGCTCCCGCGCCACCCGCTCGAAGTCCTCCGGATCACGGAACGGGATGCGGATTTCGCCCGTCGTCTTGGATTTCAAGGTGACCTTTACGTCTGTTCCATATTTCCGGGATAGCAGCACCGCGGCCTTTCGGGCCACCGGGTCCTCGCTTGCTGGCCCTCGCTTACTGCCCGGCTTTGCAGGCTTCCCGCCACGGCGGGCGCGGGCCTCGGTCTCACGTACCGAAAGGCCTTTCGAGGCGACCTCCCGGGCCAGCGCAACCTGCTCCCGTTCTCCAGCGACTCCGAGAATCGCCCGGGCGTGCCCCGCTGTGATTGACCCATCGGTCAGCAGATCCCGGACCGCTGCCGGAAGTGTGAGAAGCCTCAGCGAGTTCGCCACGGTCGAGCGGCTACGTCCTACCCGACGAGCCACTGATTTCTGAGTGAGCCCAAATCCATCGATGAGTTGCTGGTACCCGATGGCCTCTTCCAGCGGCCCCAGGTCCTCGCGCTGCAGGTTCTCCACCAGGGCCACGACCAGCATCTGTTCGTCGCTGAGAGGGCGCACGATCGTGGGGGCCTTCTCCCAGCCCATCCGCGTCAGCACCCGCCAGCGTCTCTCCCCCGCCACGAGCTCGAAGTCCGGCCCGGAAGGGCGGACCACAAGTGGCTGAAGCAGCCCGTTCTCGCGTATGGATGCCTCGAGTTCATCCAGGGCCTCGCCCTCGAACTGGCGCCGCGGCTGGAACGGGTTCGGGCTTATCCGCCCGATCTCCAACTCCCGGATGGGAATCTCACCCGAGGTCGGTTCCTCGAGATACTCGCCCAGAAGAGCCCCCAGGCCCTTGCCCAGACGTCGTGACTCAGGCTTGGCCAACAGCGACCCCCTTCCTCTCTTCATCCCGTCGAACAATTTCGGAGGCCAGGCTGAGATACCCCCGAGCTCCGGTGGACAGGACGTCATACAACGCGATCGGCTGGCCGAAGCTCGGTGCCTCCGCAAGTCTTACATTCCGGGGTATCCACGTCTTGAAGACCTTTGCCCCGAAGTATTCCTCCGCTTCTCCCTTGACCTGTTTCGAGAGGTTCAGCCGCGAATCGAACATGGTCAGCAACACCCCCTCGATACCCAGCTCCGGGTTGATGCTCCTCTGGACGATGCGAACGGTGTTGAGAAGCTGGCTCAGTCCCTCCAGCGCGTAGAACTCGCACTGGATGGGGATCAACACGGTGTCGGCCGCAACGAGAGCGTTCAGGGTCAGCAAACCGAGAGATGGGGGCGAATCGATCAGGATGTACTCGTATTGATTTCGCACAGGTTCCACGATCTCACGCAGAATCCGCTCGCGCCGTGATCGCTCGATCAACTCTACTTCCGCACCGGCCAGATCGCGGCTTGCCGGGACGACATCCAGCATGGGGA
>CAYWLF010000037.1:11814-13986 GCA_964458875.1 uncultured Gemmatimonadota bacterium | reverse complement strand
GGATGGAACCGGATGGCATCCAGCAGAGAGTCGTCCTCCACGCCATCGGCAGCCAGTCTCTCTGCGCATGCAGGAGCATGGACCACGGGGTCGGGCCAACCCGTGCCCGCGATGTCGTGCAACTCGGCGAGCGGAGCGTCCTTGAGGGCGTCGTGCAGTACTCCCGCCGCGCGCCACCTCATCTGCTCTCCCGCAGGGAGGTCAAGAAGCGCTGCCCACGTCGCAAGGAGATCGCCGACTCGCACCCCGTGGGCGCGCCGCCTCGACCCACACCGAGCCCACTCGGGTAGCTCGGCGGCCGCTCCTGCGCGCTCGATGACGGGGTGCATTCCCAATGGACTCCCACGGTGACGATGGTTGACGTCGGCAGCGGCGGGGGTGTGCCACGCCGGGCATACAGATAGATATTCACTCCGGGCCACACCAACAACGGGGGCGTCCGAATTGGCGTCGCCGGCGGCCTCGAATCGATGGAAGAGCGAAAGGACCCCAGCAGTTGGCTGTTCGATACGATCCGGTTCTCATCCTGGGGATCGTCGGGGAGATCCGGGCCCGGTACATCGGTCGCCGCGTGACTGGATTGCGGCTGTACCGAGAGCGGCGCGAGGCGTGGCTCTGCCTGGCGGAGGAGGACGAGGAGGCGGGCGCCATCGGGCTGCTTCTCCACCCGACGTCCGGGTTCATCGTCACCCGCGGCGCTTCTCCCACCGGCCAGGAGGAGGCGGACCGCCGAATCGACTTCCGCCGCTTGTTTCTGAGCGGTGTGTGGGCCCCGGCCGACGAGCGCCTTCTCGTATTCGACCTGGCCGGCGGGCTCCGGGACACGCGGCCGGACCGCTCCCCCGTCTTCCGCCTGTTCGTTGAACTGCATACCAACCAGTGGAACGCCGTTCTCACCCGGGGCGCCGACGACCAGGTCGAGGCCGTCCTGTGGCCACGATCCGCTGGGGGGCGCTCCCTCCGGCCAGGCACGCGCTACGTGAGACCCGAGGGGGCCCGAACCTGGTCCGACTCACCTCCGGATCGAACCGAGTGGGCCAGTCTGCTGAGACCCGTTCCTCCGACGGAGTGGCGTACGACGCTGCTCCGTTCGGTCGCGTGGACCAGTTCACTCAACGTCGATTGGATCCTGGGCGACCCGGCCTCGGACGTGAGCGGGGGCATCGACGATGCCCTCGACAGAGCGCACAGCCGGTACACGGCCATCAGGGCTGTCGGCGCGGAGGCCTGGCTGCTCCCCCGCTCTGGCGGGCTCCAGCCGTACCCGGCTCCGCTGATTCCCGATGCGAGGCGCTGCGATGGACTCCTGGAGGCGATGCGGATCGCGGCCGTGGAAGGTTCGAACGGGCGGGTGCCGGAAGCGTCGGGCAACGCCGCGCCGGGTCTGTCCGATCCAACGCCGGAGGCGGAGCGGCTCGAGCTCCTGCTGCGACGGCGAATTCGCGACCTGGGAAAGAGGCGGGCAGCGCTGCTGCGCCAGCTCGATGGCGAGTCGGCCAGTCACCTGCGCGAACTCGGCAACCTGCTGCTCGCCCGGAAGGGAGAGGTCCCCAGGGGTGCGGAGGACGTGGTGCTGCCGGGGTTCGACGGGGAGGCAGTCGAACTGTCACTCGACCCGAGGCTCGACGCCGTCCGAAACGCCGAACGCCTGTACGATAGAGCGCGCCGCAGGGAGCGCGCCGCCCGCGGGATTCCCGACCGGGTCAGGCTCACCGATGACAGGATCGCCCGCCTCGAGAGAGGGCTGGACGAACTGCGCTCATCCGCTGCCACCGACGAGTTGTGGCAACTGGTCGGGGGTCGTTCCGAGACCGGAACGTCCCGCGGAACTGGACGCTCAACCGGCGACGAGCCCCTCCCCTACCGACGCTTTCGTTCCTCCGGTGGACTCGAAATCCGAGTCGGCCGTTCGTCGCGGACCAACGACACCCTCACGTTCCGACATTCCGCTCCCGATGATATCTGGTTGCATGCCCGGCAGGCGGCGGGTGCACACGTGATCCTGCGGTGGGACAGGCGCGACCAGAATCCCCCGGCCGCGGACCTGGCCGAGGCTGCCGTACTCGCGGCCCTGCACAGCGAGGCTCGTCACAGCAGCCTGGTTGCCGTGGACTGGACGCGCCGGAAATACGTGCGCAAGCCTCGCAAAGCCGCTCCGGGCGCGGTGGTCCC
>CAYWLF010000037.1:0-11714 GCA_964458875.1 uncultured Gemmatimonadota bacterium | reverse complement strand
CGCGGGCCCTCCCGTTCAGTCCGTGGTCGGCGTCTCCACCGGCTTCCGGGGCATCATCTCATCGCGCATTGCGAGATGATAGGCCGTCGCCGCTACTACGACCGCCGCCTGCTTCAGGTCGTCGAGCATCAACCGCTCGAACGTGTCAGCCGCGGTGTGGTGCGTGTGCGTCCCGTACTCGATCGGGTCCTGGATATAGTTGAACCCGGGGATGCCCACGGCGTCGAACGCGAGGTGATCCGTGCCGCCGGTGTTCCCGTGCTTCACGGCCACCACACCGAGGTCACGGAACGGCCACAGGATCTGCTCGAACACGGGAATCGCTGCCGCATTGCTCTGGTCCCAGATCCCGCGCAGCCGGCCGGTGCCGTTATCCACGTTCAGATAGGCCGAGATCTTCGGGTGCAACTCCGGATGCTTCTCGACCCAACCGCGCGATCCGAGCAGTCCCTGCTCCTCGCCAGCCCACAGGGCGATGCGAATCGTGCGCCGCGGTTGCAGGTCGAGCGCCTTCAGAATGCGCATGGCCTCCATCATCACGACCGAGCCTGCGCCGTCGTCGGTGGCCCCGGTTCCGTAGTGCCACGAATCGAGGTGGGCGCCGATCATCACGTACTCGTCGGCCAGGTCGGAGCCTGGAATGTCACCCAGGGTGTTGTAGGACTGCAGATCATCTGAGTAGAACTGGTTCTGAACGTCGATCTCGAGCTCCACCGGGATGCCCCTCTGCACATTCCGGTAGACCTGATTGTACTGCTCGCCGGACACGTTGAGCTCGGGGGGAGGCTCGGGGTTCGCCGGATCGCGTCCCGCGCCGCTACCACCTCCGCGCACCAGCGTGTATTCGCGGGAGGACGGCACGAGCATTCCGGCGATTCCCTCGCCGATCAGAAACTCGCTCATGGCCTGACGCACTTCCCTCATGCGCCGCCATTCGGCGATCCGGCGGGCACGCTCCTCCGGATCCATCTGGGGACGTCCTTCACCCGCCTCGGCCGGCTCGAGAAGATCCTCGAGCGGTGTCCGCAGAGGGTTCGGATCCCAATCCGGACTCATCTCGACGGCGGGTCGGGCGAGAATCCAGGCTCCAGCGAGGGTTCCGCTGTACGCCTCCAGCTCTTCCACCGACTCTGCCTCGATGATGACGGCCGGACCGGTGACCATTCCCGGAGTGCTTCCGGTCCACCCGGACGGCTGAGCCACCAGGGGCTGAGCGTAGGGAGTGACGATGCGGCCGCTGTAGGACACCCGTTCCCACCCGCGTCCGAACTCGCCCCACGGCTCGATCTGGACGTTGGCGAGGCCCCACTCCGTGAGCATCTCGGCGGTCCACTCGTTGGCCCGTGTCATGCCGGGGGAATTGGTCAGTCGGGGTCCGATCACGTCGGTCAGATACCCCGCCAGCTCCTCGATCTGAGAGTTCTCGAGACCCTCGACCCGGATGCGCTCGACCGCATCCGTGTCAACGATCTCCTGCGCCATCTGTGCGGGTGCGGCTGGCGCCAGGGCCAGAACCACCGCAACCGCGACGAACAAACGGACCATGCGTCGCATCACGAAGTGCCTCCATTGTGCGGTAACTGCGTGGACAGACTTCCGGCCGGCCGGCCGCCGGATCCGGTAAGGCGGACCTCTCTCCGCCAGGTTCCTCTGAGAGCATGAATGCGTGGCGCATCGAAAACGTTTAGAGACCGCCTGAGCTGACCGCTCAATGAACGAGCATCAGGCGGCCCGACCGGGTCTCATCGCCGAGCCGCATGACGAACAGGTAGGCTCCAGACGCCGCCTCCAGTCCGTCGGCCAGAAGACCGTCCCACACCACCCGGGGCAGCACCCCGCCCGGAGAGAGCACGTGGGTTTGCCGCACCAGGCGACGGCCGGCCACGTCGTAGACCTCGAAGACCAGGGCAAGGCCCTCTTCACGAGCCGATTCGGGCACACTGTACGGAAAGTTCATTACTCGCCCGGAGCCAGTCCGCATCGGATTCGGGTACGGCGGCTCGATTTCGAACCGGGCGTCGGGTCCGGGCGGCTCGATCGGCTCGTCCCGCAGTTCCTGCAACCGGACGGCCGCCTGCGACTCGGACTGCGACGCCAGGAGCCAGAAGCGAATCGTCTGCGACTCCCCAGCCGCGAGGTCGAAGGGCCCGACGCTGAGGAGCGCCGCCCGGTCGGAGGCCGTCGAAAAACCTGGCAGTCCTGCCGGATCCACTCCCCGCACGAGGCCCAGCTTGTCGCCCTCTTCGAACGTGTCCCACAGCACTCCGCTGTCCGCCTCGTACGCTCCGCCAAACGCCGGAGTGCCCAGGGGAACCGAGGCCCGCGCCACCACGTCGCCCTCCGAAGCCAGCACCGTGATCGGACCTCCGCCGTCTCTCGATTCCGCCACCAATGCCTGCAACTCGGTCGACCAGCGTACCGTCTCCCCGCCGCCGAGATCCCAGTCCGCCAGGAAGGCCGGCGTTGCATCGGCGATCCGGCTGCCCGACAGGTTGCGTACCGTGGTGAGCACGGTGAGGGCCCCTGCCCCGCCCGCGTCGCTCGCCTCGCTGATCGCTCTCACCTCAAGCCCCAGTGGGTTCAGCGCCTCCAGGTCGTCGAATCGGTACTCGGCCCGCGTCGGCTGGACGTCGGTCGCCGACCTGGACGGGGCCCAGTCCGTCTCGACCGCCGGGGCGGAGGACTTGAGGTCGGCCCTCCCGAGGACCGTAGTGTAGAACCCATCCGAAATACGGCCGGCGCCCGCAACGGCGACCCCTCCTCCCGTGAGGAGTTCGGTACCCTGCCACTCGAAGCCACGGAACGCGGCCACGCGGCCGAACCGACCGAAATCATTGCCCCCGACCGCGAGATCTCCGACCTCGAGGATCCACCCTCCAAACAGATTCGGAGGTCCGCTGACCAGGACGCGGGACAGCACGATCCCGCCCGACAGGTCGGTAACGGCAACGCGAACCGTACGCGCTCCGGCCTCGGGATCGATCGCGATCCCGAATCGGGCTTTCTCGCCGGGATCCAGATTGGGGAGATCGCGAGCCACTGGCGGCCTGCCCTCGGGAACGATCCAGACTTCGCCCCCCGTCCACGCCGCCGTTCCACGGTTTCCGATCCCGACGTACACGCTGTCCCGAGTGCGCCGGACGAGCGTGGCCTGCAGCATTCCCCCCACGAACGATGCGTTGGCCCTCTGGACCGCAGCCGGAACGTTCAGCAGACCGTACCCGGAGTCGTTGTCCGGTCCTCCGGGGCCGAGGTCATCGGCCGTGTCGAGGAGTATGCGCTTGGCCTCCTCCGGACCCGCCGACGGGCGAATCTGGAGCACGAGAGCCAGGGCGCCCGAGACCTGCGCCACCGAGAAGGAAGTTCCCGTTACCGCGAATCCCGTGAGGCGGGCGGCCGAGGCGCCGGAAGCTCTCACTTCGGGTACCTGACCTGGGGCCACGAGCTCCGGCTTCAGCCCCCCTCCGCAGGGAGAGGGTCCGCGGCCGCTGTAGTTGGCGACCGCCAGGTTGCCCGGATTACCGGTGGTCGCGCCCACGGCCATGCTGCGGAGATCCGGATCGTCCCGCGCGCCGGGCGGAGTTACCGAACCGGGAGCGGGACCCAGGTTGCCGGAGGAGAACAGGACCGCGATCCCGGCTGCTTCGGCCGCGTCGATCGCGTCGTACAGGATGTCATCGCAGACGTCGAAGTCCGCGGCCCCTGTGAAGACACCCCAGCTGTTGTTGATCACGTCCGGGGCGTCCGGCGTCGCCGGGTTGCCGTCCGGATCGAGCGCCCACTGGTACGCCTGGAGCAGCACGGAACGTCTCGTGTAGTCCGCCCCACCGAAACGCTCGAACACGCGCGCCGCGATCCACTCGGCTCTCGGGGCCGGACCGGTCACCACGTCGATCGGTGAGGAAGCGACGATCGTCGTCCCGTCCGGGAACTTCAGGGTGTCTCCGGAAGCGAGCGCCCCGACCGAAGCGACGGCCACCTGGGTGCCGTGCCCGATCAGGTCCTGCGGGAACGAGGCTCGGGTGAACGGATCGAACCAGGCAGCCCGCAGATCGGACCGGCGGCCCCTCCACCTCGACGAGACCATCGCGTTGGAGCCGTCCACTCCGGAGTCGAAGAACGCGATCGTCGTTCCTTCGCCCGTCACGCCCTGGTCCCACACGACGTCCGCACCGATGGTCTGCATCGCCTGCGACGTGTAGCTCGGATCGGCGATCGCCCCGGAGATCGGAGAAAGGCTCACCGGCAAACGCTCGTCCAGATAGATCCGGGCGACGGAGGGGTCGGCCGCGAGGGCCGCAACGGCCGCTGGCGTGGCCTCGGCCATTGCCCCTGGAACGACCCACAGGCGCTCCCTGATCCGGAGTCCCGAGCCAATCCTGGACACGCTCGAGTCCAACGCGACCAGAGCACTGGCCGAGCGCACCTGGAGGCGCCGCACCAGATCCCTCCCCGCTCCCGGTACGGGTGCCGGCGCAGCGTACTGGATGATGATGGACAGGGTGTCGCCAGGAACGGCCCGTTGGAGGGCCGCGCTCAGAGCCGAGCTCATTGGACCCTCTCGCGCTGGCTCCAGGTCCTGCCCGCTAAGGGCCCCAGGTGAGGCGATGACGGCAGCGGTCACGGTCGACAGGGCGACGACGGTCAGGCGGGGCCCTATCCGGGTGTATCGAGGCTCCCGGCGTCGACGAAGCGTCGCGCGCGAACGTCTGCTCATGATCCTCCAGTAAGAGATCCTTCCTCGCCTCCGAGCCGGACGGCGAGGAACATATGCGCGGCGTTCCCGGATTCCAACCGCGGCCGGCTTGCTATTCGGTTCCTGTTCGGGTAGCTTAATTT
Organism: uncultured Gemmatimonadota bacterium; assembly: GCA_964458875.1. Taxonomy (GTDB): domain Bacteria; phylum Gemmatimonadota; class Gemmatimonadetes; order Palauibacterales; family Palauibacteraceae; genus Benthicola. Next base: position 6,875 of record CAYWLF010000037.1, on the reverse strand, counting down.
CGGTTTCCGTTCGGTTCGCTCCTCGACGGCAGGAGAAAACAGGCTCATGGCTCTGACGCGACGGCAGAAGGAAATCCTGGACTTCATCGAGAGTTTCCTCGACACCCGGGGATACTCTCCGAGCTTCGAGGAGATCGCCGCCTTCTTCCAGTACCGTTCCCTGGCCACCGTGCATGAGCATCTCTCGAACCTCGAGGCCAAGGGGTACATCCGGAAGAGCTACAACGAGAGTCGCTCGATTGAGCTGGCACGCACGGAAATGCGGCTGGCCGCCGTGGACCTCCCCCTCCTCGGCACGGTGGCCGCGGGAGAGCCGATCGAGGCGGTCGCCGAGAAAGAAGCGATCGCGGTCCCGGAGGACATGGTCTCAGGCCCCGTCGCGCACTACGTACTCCGGGTGCGCGGCAACTCGATGATCGAGGAGCAGATCAGGGATGGTGACTACGTCATCGTTCGGGCGCGTGAGACAGCGGACAGTGGCGAGATGGTCATCGCTCTCATCGACGGGGAGAATGCCACGGTCAAGAAGTTCTATCGTGAAGCCGGCGGGCTCATTCGGCTCCAGCCCGCGAACCCGGACCTGAAGCCCATGTACTTTCAGTCTGACCGGGTGACGGTCCAGGGTATCGTCGTCGGCGTCATCCGGAAGTACTAGCCGCATGCCTTCGCCCGTATCCCGAGGGTTGCCCGAGGCCCGGGACGGCACGGTGCCCGGTGACAGACTGCCGCGCCAGCCGTTCCTGGTCGGTTGCCGGATTCAAGGCATGTCGACGATCTGGTTTCTGCGCCCCACCTCGCCGCCCGTACCGGGACCGTGGGAGGTAGCGGTGCTCCTGCGCGAAGCCTGATCCACATCGCCAGCCGCTCGCTCCACCGTCGGATCGAAGCGCGTTGACACCCGTTTCGATCTCCCGGTAGCTTCCCGCCGTGCACTCCCCGGAAGGAACGCGCTACCGCGCCACGGTTCATTACGACGGCTCTGCCTTTGCCGGCTGGCAAGTGCAACCGGATGTCCGGACGGTCCAGGGGGATATCGAAGCCGCCCTGGCCAGGCTCGACATCCGGGGGCGGGTGCGCGGAGCCGGGCGCACTGACGCGGGCGTCCATGCCGCCGGCCAGGAGATGTCCTTCGATGCCCCGACGACGTGGACCGCGTTCGAGCTCGCCCGCGCCCTGGACTCGCTGATCCGAGACGACGTGTGGATCGAGACGTTGCGGGAGGCCTCGCCCGACTTTCACCCCCGGTACCAAGCCACGGGACGCCGCTACGAGTACTACTTCGCTCCCGGTCGCTCCGGTCGGGCCCCATACCGACGTCGTGGAACGTCGTGGATTGCCGACGCGCCGGGTCTTGAAAGGCTGAGGGCAGCGACCCGCCCGATCCTCGGGCGACACGAGTTCGACGGTTTTGCGAAGTCGGGGCAGCCGGAGCTGGGTACCGTGTGCACCGTGGAGAAAGCCGAGTGGTTGAGAACGCCGCTGGGTGACCTGCGATTCACGATCGTCGCGGACCGATTCCTCCACCACATGGTACGATACCTGGTCAGCACCATCGTGGAGCAGGGCCTTGGTGACCGCCCGCCCGACGCCGTCGCGAGACGCTTGAGGGGCTCGGATGTCGTGCGTCCACCGAGGCCGGCCGAGGCGTGTGGACTCTATCTTACGGGTGTCCGCTACCGGGAGGGCTGGAACCGCGCACCCGGCGTGCCTGGCCTTTGGCCGGTGCCAGCGGACCCAGAGACGGACGGACCGCCTTCACTGAACGGGACCCCCACCGGGGAGAGGAACCGCGTTGAGAAGACGTGATTGGCGTATCTGGATTCCGGCACTCCTGATCGCGGCATTCCCGGCCGGCCTGCTTCTGGGTTCGCGGGTGGGTGACGGAGGACCAGGCGAGCCCGAACCGGCATACGGTCCGGAGGAGGGGGTCGCCTCTCCCGCAGCGGTCGCCGACCGGGCCGGATCTCAGGAGATCGCCGAAAGCAGGCGTAACACGCCGATCGTGGAGGCAGCGAGGAGAGTCGCGCCCTCCGTGGTCAGCATCAGCATCTTGCGGGTCGGCCGCTCGGGCCCTCGCAGCCCGTTCGAGGACTTCTTCGGCCGCACGCCGGCGCAGTCCCGCCTGCGGAGATCCTACGGGTCGGGGTTCGCCATCGACGACGAGGGCTTCCTGGTCACGAACGAGCACGTGGTCCGGGGGGCGGATTCGATCGTGGTGACCGACTTCCAGGGGCGAGTCCATCCGGCAGCCGTCGTCGGGGCCGACGAGCTGACCGACATCGCGGTACTCAGGATCGAGGGGCGACGGGTGCCCCCCGCCCCGCTCGGGACCTCGTCGGACTTGATGGTCGGCGAACCGGCGATCGCCATCGGAAACCCCTTCGGCTACCTGCTGGCGAACGCTGAGGCGACGGTGACCGCCGGGGTGATCTCGGGCGTGGGCCGCGACATCCGTTCGGCCGACGAACGTCAGACTCTCCTGGCCGACATGGTGCAGACGGACGCCTCGATCAACCCCGGCAACTCCGGCGGCCCCCTGGTCAACGCGGACGGGCAGGTCATAGGCGTCAACTCGTCCATCTTCTCACGTTCGGGCGGGTCGGAAGGATTGGGCTTCGCCATTCCGATCGACCGGGCGCTACGCATCGTAGACGAGTTACGAGACTTCGGCCGGATCCGACGGCCGTTCGTGGGCGTGGACCCCATTGCGGTGGAGTCTGACACCCTTCTGTTCTCCGAGACCTTGATTCGCCGCGTAGCGCCCCGGTCGGCAGCAGCCGGTGCCGGCCTCGAGCCGGGGGACGTCCTGGTCGCCATCGACGGGCGACCGGTCGCCAGCCCGCTCGACTGGGAGGTGGGGCTGCTGGACGCCGGCGTCGGGACCGAGATCGATGTGACCTACCGGCGGAACGGGACGGAGCGAGACGCACACCTGCTCATCGAGGAGCTTCCCTCCGAATCGGCCGAACGACTCCAGGTCCTCGACGGACTGGAGCTGATCACGCTCGATCCCCAGATCGCGGTCGAGCGTCGACTCGCGGTCGACTCGGGGGCGATGATCACACAAATATCCCAGCGCAACGGGGCTTACACCGGAATGCGAGAGGGAGATGTGATCGTCGAGATCAATCGGCGCCGGGTAACCTCGGCGGAGGATGTGGCCGACCTCTTCCAGTATTACTCCGGACGTGGTAGCATCCGGGTCAGCGTATACCGGAGTGGGAATATCTACATCACCACCTTCTACGTACAGTAATTTGTCAGCCACACAGAACCGCTATCCGCATCCGCTGATCGAACGATACGCGTCAGCGGAAATGGCCGATGTCTTTTCGCCGGTCCGGCAGGCCCGTATATGGCGGGACCTGTGGATCGCCCTCGCCGAGACCGAGCGCGACCTCGGCGTGGCCGTTCCCGAAGAGGCGATCGCGGCCATGCGAGCCGCCAGAGACGAGGTCGATCTTTCGCGAGTCGCGGAACTCGAGGCGGACCTGCGCCACGACGTCATGGCCCACGTCCACCATTTCGGAGAGCTCGCTCCGGCCGCCAAGGCCTACATCCACCTCGGGGCCACCAGCTGCTTCGTGACGGACAACGCCGGCCTCATCCAGCTTCGCCAGGGCCTGGAAATCGTGCGGTCGCGACTGGTCGCCGCGATCGCGGCCCTGGCCGGCTTCGCCGATCGCTGGAAGGAGCTTCCCACCCTCGGATACACGCACTGGCAGCCTGCCCAGCCGACGACGGTCGGAAAGCGGGCCACCCTGTGGCTCCACGACCTGCTGCTCGACCTGGACCAGGTCGATGCCGTGCTCGGCGAGCTGCGCTTCCGCGGAGCCCGTGGCACCACCGGGACCGAGGATTCGTTCCTCGAACTACTTGGCGACGGCGGCAAGGTCGATGAGCTGAACGATCGCCTGGCCACGCGTTTCGGGTTCGAGGGGACCTATGACGTGGTCGGTCAGACCTACCCGCGCAAAGTCGATCACAGGGTTCTGGCGGTCCTGGCGGGTATCGGAGCGAGCACCGCGAAGTTCGGTGGAGATATCCGGCTCTTGCAGAGCTTCGGCGAGATCGAGGAGCCATTCGGGAATCGCCAGATCGGGTCGTCCGCCATGCCCTACAAGCGCAACCCCATGCGCTCGGAACGGGTTTGCTCCCTCGCCCGCCACCTGTGCGCGCTCGAGATCGACGCCTCGTGGACGGCGTCCGTGCAGGGGCTCGAGCGGACGCTCGACGATTCCGCGAACCGGCGGATCGCCATTTCAGACGCATTCCTCTGCGCCGACGCGATCTTGCAGATCGTGAGCAACGTGGGATCGGGCCTGGTGGTTCACGAGGCGGTGATCGGTGCCAGGCTGGCAAAGGCATTGCCGTTCCTGGTCGTCGAGCGAATCCTCCTCGCGGGGGTCGCGAAAGGCGGGGACCGCCAGGACCTGCACGAGCGGCTGCGCGTGCACGCCATGGAGGCACGTGCGAGGCTCGATGACGGGGCGTCCGACAACGATTTCTTTGACCGCGTGGCGGGCGACGACTCTGTCGATCTCACGATGACGGAATTGGAGCGGCTGGCCGACCCGGCCGCCCTGGTCGGACGCGCCCCGGAGCAGGTGGACCGGCTCCTGCGCGGACGGGTGGACGCGTTGCTGGCGGGCGCGAAGCCGGCCGAACTCGGACCCACCGAGTTGCGCGTGTGATCGGATCGCCATGAACCTGGAAGGATGGAGTGAGACGCATGTCGGCGGTTGAGCGAACCGACCTCCCGTTTCCGCTCTTGCGGCAGGGTAAGGTCCGCGAGATGTATGATCTCGGAGAGCACCTGCTCCTGGTGGCCAGCGACCGGATCAGCGCGTTCGACTGCGTGATCCCGCAGCCGATTCCGGACAAGGGGGCGGTCCTCACGCAGATGTCCGACTACTGGTTCAGCCGAACGGGCCACATCGTGCAGAACCACTGTTTGAGCTCCGACCCGGACCAGATCATCGAGATCGAGCCACGCCTCGCCGACACCCGCGACCGTTGGGCCGGCAGGGGCATGCTCGTGAAGCGGGCGGATCCGTTCCCGATCGAGTGCGTCGTCCGTGGGTTCATAACCGGCTCCGCGTGGAAGGAGTACCGCACCACCGGTACGCTGGCCGGGGAACCCCTGCCCGAGGGATTGGTCGAAGCGCAGGAGCTGGAAGAGCCGATATTCTCGCCTGCGACCAAGGCCGAAGAAGGTCACGACGAGAACATCACGTTCAACCAGGTCAAGCGAGTCCTGGGTAGCAAGGTCGCCGAGTTCCTGAAGGAGACGAGCCTGAATCTGTATCGTTTCGCACGCGATCACGCGCGGTGGAACGGGATCATCATCGCGGATACGAAGTTCGAGTTCGGAACCTCGCCGATGGGTGAGCTCCTCCTGATCGACGAGGCGCTCACGCCTGATTCCTCCCGGTTCTGGCCGGAGAGCGAGTACGAGCCCGGGCACACGCCTCCGTCCCTGGACAAGCAGCCTGTACGCGACTATCTGGAAGAGCTTGTGCAGGCCGGAAAGTGGAACCGACTGCCGCCGGCGCCGGACCTCCCGGAGTCCGTCGTGGCTTCGACGACGGCAAGGTACCGCGAAGCGTACGAGCGGATCACATCCGACCCTCTTCCGGAGTTCTGATGTCGGACCAGCCTCACAGGACCCTTCCCACCTGGCGGGATGACGACAAGCCGCGGGACGAATGCGGCATTTTCGCCATCAGCGGACTCGAAAGAGCGGCCGAACTGACGTTCCTCGGCCTCTACTCCCTGCAGCACCGCGGACAGGAGTCCGCCGGGATCGTGGCCATCGACGCCGAGGGAACGGCGCGTTCGCACAAGGGAATGGGACACGTGAGCGAGGCCTTCGACGATACGATCCTCGCCGACCTTCCGGGTGACCTGGCGATCGGCCATGTGCGCTACTCGACGGCCGGCAGCTCGAGCCTCAGGAACGCGCAGCCGGTCCTGGTCAACTACCGTCACGGCAGTATGGCCCTGGCGCACAACGGAACGCTGACGAACGCGGGAGAGCTCAGCGACCGACTGACCAACGAGGGAGCCATCTTTCAGACGGAGAGCGACTCGGAGGTCGTAATCCACCTCATCGCCCGATCCAGACGAGAGGTCCCGGACCACCAGGTCGATGATGCGCTTTCGCAGATCGTAGGGGCCTTTTCTCTGATCCTCACGGTCGGGCGTACGCTCTACGTGGCCCGGGACGCACGGGGGTTTCGGCCGCTGGTTCTCGGGCGCCTGGGCGAGGCGGTCGTTGTGGCATCGGAGACATGCGCCTTGGACATCATCGGCGCCGAATACGAGAGAGACGTGCAGCCCGGCGAGGTCCTGCGTATCGAGGATGGCGTGATCCAGAGGCTTCGTCCCCTCGAGCCCGCTTCTCCCTCGCCGTGCCTGTTCGAACTGGTGTACTTCGCCCGGCCCGACTCCCGCATCTGGGAGTGCAGCGTGGACAGGGCCCGGCGGGCGTTCGGCCGGCAACTGGCTCGAGAGCACCCGGCGGACGCCGACTGCGTGTTCGCGGTGCCGGATTCGTCCAACTCGGCGGCCCTCGGTTTCTCGGAAGAATCCGGGCTCCCGTTCGAGCTGGCGTTGATTCGCAATCACTACGTCGGCCGCACTTTCATCCATCCGGGCCAGGCCGGCCGGGACTTCCGGGTCCGGGTCAAGTACAACCCGGTCGCCGAGCTCATCGAGGGACGCCGGGTCGTCGTGATCGACGACTCCCTGGTACGCGGTACCACGAGCCGCGGACTGGTGACGCTGCTCAGAGAAGCCGGCGCCCGGGAGATCCACATCCGCATCTCGGCTCCGCCGACATCGATATCGATCACTACGACGTGGCACTGACC
>CAYWLF010000036.1:9774-14085 GCA_964458875.1 uncultured Gemmatimonadota bacterium | reverse complement strand
CCGGTCCATCGTGCACGCTGAATCTCTGCACATCGAAGACGAGCCCGGTGGGCTGGGGAAGGCTCACGGGTCGTCCATGTGGTAGTAGGCGCGGATGTACGGCCGTTGGACGTCGAACGACCAGTGAATCTCACGCAGATACGAGGCCGCCTCGTCATGCTTCGAGCGCGCGAGCAGGTCGACGATACGCGTATGCTCGCCTGTGGACGTGATCTCCCATTCCTTGTGGAACCTCCGCTCGCGCGGGAAGTCGTACAGGCGCTGCTTGCAGATCCGTACCGTCTGGAGCAACAACGGGTTGTCCGAGGTGTTCAGGAAGACATCGTGGAATGCGAGGTTCAGGTCGTAGTAGGTGTCGAAGTCCCCCGCTTCGATAGCCTCGACCATGGCCTCGTTTAGATCCCGCATCTCCCGTACCGCGTCTCCGTAGACCCGGGCCGTAGCGTGCATGAGCACGAAGCTCTCGAGCGCGCCTATGACCTGGTAGAGATGCCGAATGTCGTCGAGCGTCAGCCGACGCACCTCGACGCCCCGCCGCGGAATGACGGTGACGAAACCCTCGAGCTCCAACTGGATCAATGCATCGCGCAGGGGCTGCCGGCTGATTCCGAGTTGGGCCGCCAGCTTTTTCTGGTCGATGAACGACCCTGGCTCGATGTCCCCGGAGTTGATCGCCTGGTGAAGGTGCTCGTACACCAACTCGCGCAGGGACTTGAGGCGAAGGATATCCCTTCTTTCCAAGCTCTGGCTCCCCATCGAGGGTGTCGCGAGACGATATACTCGCGACCGCTTTCCTGATATCTGATATATTAGATATCAGGCACCGTAAAGGCAATCACACACGAAGACATCCTGGGTCGATTCGACCCGAGCACCTGCCCAAAGAACCTGTCTCACTTCCCCACCCCACGAGGCCGTGTTATCCTCTCGCGCCATGAGCAGCCCACCGCCTGTCCGCCTTCGTACCATCGCGCTCCCCGTCGAGCACGGCGGTTGGGGATTCTTCGGGGAGCCGGTCCTGCTGGGACTCGCGCTGGCCCCGTCCTGGGCCGGCCTGGCGATCGGTCTCGCCACCCTGGCCGCGTTCCTCATGCGGCACCCGGCGAAACTCTATTGGAGAAACCGACACCGGCTCGACGTCTCCACCCGGTTCCGAATCGCGAGACGTTTCGCGCTTTTATATGCCGGACTCGCCCTGGGTGGATTTTCCGTCGCCGTGGCTCTGGCCGGCTGGCGTCCCCTGCTTCCGTTCGTCATGCTCAGCCCGCTTCTCGCCGTGTACGGTGCGTTCGACGTTCACAACCAGGCGCGCCACCTTCTTCCAGAGCTCGCCGCCCCAATGGGCCTTGCCGCATCCGCGCCGGCGATCGCTCTCGCCGGCGGGTGGGGATGGACAGCCGCGTGGGTGCTCTGGCTCCTCCTCCAGGCCCGTGCCGTGCCATCGATTCTCTACGTGAGGGCCAGGCTGCGACTGGAACGAGGTGAAGAAATCGACCGCCGGCCGTCGTCGCTCTCCCACCTCGGCGCCGTGGTATTGGGCGCCGCGCTGTGGAACGCCGATCTCGCACCGATCCTCACCGTCACCGCGCTGGCCGTACTGTTCGCGCGAGCCGTTCGGGGACTGTCGCCCGGCCGCCGTCCGGCGAAGGCGAAGGAAGTCGGCTTTTCAGAACTCGGTTTCGGCCTCGGTTACGTCCTCGCGACCGCCCTCGGCTACCGGCTGGGACTCTAGATGTCGGCTGCCATGTTCGACTGGGCGGTGGTCCTCGCCTATTTCGCCGCGACGATCTGGCTTGGCAACCGTCTCGGCCGCGGACAGCGAGACCTCGAGGACTACTTCCTCGCCGGCCGCCAGACGCCGTGGTTCGCCGCATCCCTCTCCATCGTCGGTACCGAGACGTCCACCCTCACGTTCGTGGGTGTGCCCGCGATCGCCTACACGGGCAACCTGGGGTTTCTGCAGGTGGCCGCGGGCTACGTGCTGGGCAGGCTCCTCGTGGCATGGTGGCTGGTTCCTGCTTACTTCGAGGGCAGGATTCACACCGCGTATGAGCTCCTCGCACACCGGTTCGGGGAACGCGTACGACGCTTTTCGTCGGGCGTCTTCCTCGTGTCACGCGTTCTTGCGGACGGGGTCCGGTTGTTCGCGACGGCCCTCGTGCTCCAGGCGTTGCTGCCGATGCCGCTTCCGGTGGCGATCCTACTCGTCACCGGGGTGACGCTCTACTACACCATGCGTGGCGGGCTTCGGGCCGTGATCTGGAACGACGCGGTCCAACTCGTCGTGTACGTCGGCGGTGCGGCGCTGGCAGCCTGGATACTCTTGCAGGCGCTCCCTGGAGGGTGGAGCGGAGCCCTCCCGGGCCTCGAGGCGGCGGGCAAACTGGCCGTGTTCGATTTCGGCTGGAGCTGGGCGCGCCCATACACGTTCTGGGCCGGGCTCCTGGGCGGCGCTGTTCTCACGATGGCGACGCACGGCACCGATCAAATGTTCGTGCAGCGGCTGCTCGCGTGTCGTTCGGCGACTGACGCCAGGAAGGCCGTGGTGACGAGCGGGATCCTGGTGTTCGCCCAGATGGCCCTGTTCCTGGTCATCGGCTCCCTGTTGTTCGCTTTCTACGCGGAATTTCCGCCCGCTGCTCCGTTCGAGTCGGCGGACCAGGTGTTCGCCCGGTTCATAGCGACCGAAATGCCCCCCGGGCTGGGCGGACTGGTGATCGCCGCCGTGTTCGCTGCGGCGATGTCCACCCTGTCCTCTTCCATGAGCTCGCTCGCATCGGCATCGACGTTCGACTTCGGCCGGAGCCTCGCCCGGTCCGACGCGTCCGCGCTACGCGCGTCCCGCATCCTCACCGCGGCGTGGGCCGTCGCCCTGGCCGGGGTCGCCGTTCTCGCCCGGGCCTGGGGCTCGGTGCTCGAGGCGGGACTCACCATCACGTCGATCACGTTCGGGCCGGTGCTGGGAGTGTTCGGGCTCGCGGTGGCGGGAAGGCGCATTCGAGAGTCCAGCGTACTCGGGGCCATGATCGCGGGGCTGGCGGCCGCGGCGGGAGCTCACCTCTTCACCTCACTCGCCTGGACCTGGCTCACCCCACTCGGCGCCGCGGTCACCTTCGGACTCGGGTGGATTCTGAGCGACCGCCCCGGTCAGTCCGGGGCCAGGTAATCGAAGCAAGAGACGGGGAGGCGGATTTCCACCTCCCCGTCAGGGGCCTTCGGCACCGCTCCGCAGGGTGACCGCCCCGGCTACCGCATCTACTTCACCGCCACCGCATCCGTTCCAGAGAACTCGACCCCGTCGGTGGTCGTGCCATGGAGCACGAGTTCGGTCGTCTCCGCCGTCAGGCCCGCTTCCACGAGGTCCTGGGTGTTGAAGTGGAAGAGGGCGTCCTTCAGGCCGTCCTCGTCCAGGTCCGGCCACGACACCATCAGGCGACCGTGCTTGTTCCCGGCCACGGGCGCGTCCGGATCCGAGCCGTCGCCCAGGGTGACCGTCGTGGGATCGATCGTGGTGGCATCGAACCCGTCTCCGGCTCCGCTGTCGGCGATCGACAGGACGGCCGCCGCGATCTTCCCCTGGCTCTTCATGTTGATATTACGGGCGCCCTCGCCTTGCGTGAGCTTGAGCATGATCTCGAGCAACTCGTCTTCCGAGCAGTCCCCGGCGAATTCGACGACGTAGCCTGGCGTTGTCTCGGCCTGATTGAGGTCGGCCCACCCGATCACGCCCCCGAAAGCACCGTCGCTCACCGATACAAAATGGATCGCGTCCTCGTCGGCAAAGACGCCGTCGTCGTCCGGCTGTCCCGCAGACCAGTCCGCGAATCCAAACGCTTCAGCGGACACCCACAACCAGCCGGCGTCAGCGGGCGTCGTCTCCGGTGGCTGGTATCCACCGATCCAGTACCCGATGCCGATCGAGGGCACCGCCGCCGGGAGGTTCGTGAGGATGAAGTCGTTCTCTTCGGCGGAAGTGATCGAGGCCAGGTAGGCCTGGCAGCTGCCGAAGCTCATGCCCTCGGCGGCCGTTCGCGCATCCGTCCAGTTGATCCCGCCGGCAACGGCGTCGTACAGGTGTCCATCCGCCTCGTTGAGGACGGGAACCGCACCCAGAACGGGGGCGCTCACCGACATGCTGCCGTCAGGATTGGGGCCCGTCGCGCCGGGATCCACCGGGGTGGAATCGCAGGCGGCGAGCGCGATGACACAGAGTCCGGCTGTACTCCAACGAAAGTGCTTCATGCTGATAGCCTCGCGGTTGAGGGTCTCACTCGAGTGATCGCGAAGCTCGACAGGTGCAAGGCACGTACC
>CAYWLF010000036.1:0-9674 GCA_964458875.1 uncultured Gemmatimonadota bacterium | reverse complement strand
GCGCCCTACAACCGGCCGATCAGCTCCTGGAAGCGCGGGTGCTCGCGCACGGAATCGAGGTCGGGATCCTGCTCTATCCAATCGCGGTGGCCGAACCCGGCACTGACCGCGCCCTCCAGGCAGTCGATCGCCCGGTCCACCTGGTCCTCCAGAGAGTACAGGCAAGCCACGTTGTACTGGACCCCGGCGTCGTGCGGATCGATCTCGAGCGCCCGCTCCGCCCAGTGGAGACCCGCACGGCGATCGCCGGAGCGGCACAGTGAGACCGCCCGCATCGTGGCGGCCCTGGGGTCGTCCGGATTGAGTTCCATATGCTTCTCGGCCACGGCCAGGGCCTTACGGTAGCCCTCGGTCGCCTCGCCCTCCCGGCCCAGGGCCTCCAGCGCCTGGGCTGCGAAGAACGACGCCTGGTAGTCCTCGCGCACGTCCGATGCCTCCTCGAACAGGCGAGCCGCATCCTCCAGCCTTCCCTGCGAGAAGCAGGCCCGGGCGTAGAAGTACCGGGCCTCGAACTGGGACGGATCGAGGGCCAGAGCCGACTGGAACTCCGCCTCCGCCTCGTCGAGACGCTTCTGCTGCAGCAGGGCGAACCCCCGCGCCCCGTGAGCCTCGGAGAGACCTGGATTCAACTGGAGCGCACGCAGGCTGGCCTCCTCGGCACGCTCCAGGTCAGCGCCGCTGGATGGGTAGTACATGTGCGTCAGCGAGATAGAGTCCGAGATCCCCGCCCAGGCGAGGGCGAAGCCTGGATCCACCTCGACCGCCCGTTCGAACATCTCGCGGGCATACTCGAGGCTCTTCCGGCGGTTCTGGCGGAAGAACTGGCGACCCCGCAGGTAGAACTCGTAGGCCCTGACATCGTCGGTCGGGTTCCGGGCCAGCGCCTCCCGCTCTTCCGGCTTCAGTATGCCCCGAAGGGACTGGACGACGTTCGCCGCGATCTCGTCCTCGATATCGAATACATCCTTCATCTCGCGGTCGTAGCGCTCGGACCAAAGGTGGTAACCGGTGGCCACCTCGACCAGCTGCGTGGTGACCCGGAGGCGGTCGCCCGCGCGCTGGACGCTGCCCTCGAGAACGGCCCCCGCTCCGAGATCCCGGCCGATCGCCCGCACGTCACCTGGTTTACCCTTGTACGCGAACGCCGAGGTGCGGGCTACGACCTGGAGACCCTCCATGTGCGCAAGCTGGTTGGTGATTTCCTCGCACAGCCCGTCGCTCAGATACTCGTCCTCCGTGTTGGAACTGAGATTCGCGAACGGAAGAACCACGATGTCCGTCGGCTTGGCCGCCGGGGTCGCGACCGGGGCCCCCCGGCCTGGCGTACGGCGCCGGCGATCGGGGTGACCGAAATGCCAGGCAGCGCCCGCGACTATGGGAAGAAAGATGATCCAGCTACCGACGACGAGATCGGAGGCGCCGTTGGAAAGATCGAAACGCCCCGTCGCCCAATCCGTGAACTCGAGGAGTCCCCAGCCGGCAGCCAGATACACGCCGACCACCTGCGGGACGCCTCGTCTCAGCAGTTCGCTCACGAGTTTCGCAGACATCGGCTCTCCCGGCGCGAGGCGTCGGACCGCAGACGCCGAGTACAATCCTGCGGATGTCTAGGCATACCCAGAAGAAGCAAAAAGGTCACGCCCCCGAGGGGACCGACCTCGACTAGCCCGTGGGGATGCCGAACAGAGCCTTGAACTGCCAGGACCGGTTGCGCGCGCCTGAGCCTTCGAAGGCATCCGAGATGCCGAGTGAGTAGCGGCCATCGAGCCCGAAGTACTTCCCGCTCGGACTCCGTATGGCGAACGCCAGCCCCAACGGCCAGGTCCATTCCGTGCCCTTGGCTCGATCGCACGCGTCGTCGAGCAACGAGCCGCTCGTCTCGCTGCAGCTCACCTTGATTCCGATTCCGATGCCCGTGTAGAAATTGAAATTCAGGGCATCATTGTCGGTGGGAATGACGGCCCCGATGATGAACGGGATATCGATATAGGCCAGGTCCGCGAGGTCCTTGCCACCCTTCTGCACGTAATTGGCTTCCAGGCCGATCATACTGTTGTAGCTGGTGCGGTAGGTACCGAAGATCCCGCCGATGAAGCCCCACTGTGACGATGTGTTGATGAAGCCGCCCTCGATGTCACTGGTCGTGGCACCGGCGGAGATTCCGACGACCGATTTGGCGCGCTGCGCCGATGCGGGCGTAGCAACGCACAGACCGAGGGCCAGGGCCAGCAGGCCGATTCTATAACGGTTCATTTGAAACTCCGTTCAGGGTTGATATTAATCACATCGCGGCCGCGTCGGCCTCTTCTTCCGTCTCGTACAGCGTGCCCCACACCATCTCGGCCACGATCCGGTTGGCATCGTACACGACCTCCAGGGCCGCGCGAATGGCCCTGACGTCCACCATCACGTTCCGGCCCTGCTCGGGCAGGTAGATGAAGTCGCGCGACAGGCCATTGATGTTACGATCGAAGTTGAGTCCCACCAACTCGAGATCCGGGGTCACGGCGGGCGAACCGCTGTTGCCGCCGTACGAGTCCGTGGTCGATACGAAGTTCAGCGGCGTGCTGAGGTCGAGTCCCGCGGGAGGCGTCTTCCAGCGTTCCGGCAGGCTCCACTCTTCGCCGATCCCCACGCCCTCCCCATGCCCGAAGTACCGATCGTACAGGCCGTAGAAGGTCGTGTACGGAGGGGCGAGGGTGCCGTTGTACCGATATCCCTTCACGATGCCGTCCGCGATGCGGGGCGAGAACGAGCCGTCCGGCGGAATCTCGCTGCCGTACACTTCGAACCGGACGCGCCCCAGTGCGGCCTGCAGATCGTTTTCCTCGCCCGTGAGGGCCCCCATGGCGGGCCGGAACTCGCTCGTGAGAGGAAGAAGCTCGGCGATCAGGGCCATCGCCGGATCGTCGACGCCGAGCGTGCCCGCGTCGATGGCGGCGAGAGTCGCTTCGCCGCTGCCGAGAATGGTGCTCTCCAACATGGCGTGGGCCGCCGCCTCGGGATCGAGTCCACCGAGGGCGGCCTGCGTGACCGGATGATCCGCACCCAGGTAACGCTCGAAGTCCGCGAACCGATGGGCGAGGAAACCTACTTCGACCTCCGGCGCCCGGTCACGCACGCGGCGCAGCTCTGTCATGAGCTGCTCCATCTCCTCTTCCGACTCTCCGTCTGCGATGGCGTCGAGAACGGTCTGGGCGCGCATGGCACGGCCCATCGTGATAGAGCCGGCAAACGTGCTGCCCATGCCCTGGAAGGCCCCGGTGTACGCCGCGAACTCCCGCTTCTGGACCTGGATCGCGGCCAGACGATCGAACAGGTCACCGTAGGTCGCGCTCAGCCCCGGGTCTGCGGCGATCGCTTCCTGGAGCTTGCGTTCCGCGTCGGCCTTGCGCGCCATGATCATCGGGTTGTTGAGCGCCTCCAGGCGACCCGTGTTCGCCTTCAGCGAGTTCGACAGACCGAACATCCAGTTGCGGAGCCCGAGTTCGCGGGCACCTGCCGGGTCGGCTTGCCGGAAGTCCGCCAGGACCCCGAGGCGCGTGCCGAGGAAGTGGACGTTGACCGGCACGGACACGTCGCGCTGGTACTCGAGCTGCGCGATGGTCTTGAGTCGATTCGTCTGACCGGGGTTGCCGATGATGAACACCGGGTCGCCCGGCTGCACGCCCTCGCCCCACCCGAAGTAGTGGGTCGGCTGATAGGGCCGGTCGTCTTCGTAGACCCTCAGGAACGAGAAATCGAGGTCGTACCGTGGATACGTGAAGTTGTCCGGATCTCCGCCGAAGAAGCCCAACTCCACCTCGGCCGCCACGACCAGGCGCACGTCCGTGAACCGTCGAAACACGTAGGCCGAGTAGCGACCCCCGTTGTACAGGCCGATCACCTGTACCCAGATCGAGTCGCCGCCCGAGGAGTGGTCGGCCTTGAGCTGCGCCTGGATCTCCTGGACGACCTGGGCCCGCGCCGCATCCCGGTCCTCGCCGGACGCCGCGTCCGTCACCGCGAATACCTGGTCCGAGATGTCCTGCACCTGGATCAGCTGGTCCGCGTAGTAGCCCGGAATCCGCCGCTCGTCCGCTAACGTCCGGGCGACGAATCCGTCGGAGAGAAGGTCTTCACCCTCTCCGCTCAGGCCCGCGACCCTGCCCCGTACGCAATGGTGATTCGTGGCCACCAGCCCGTGCGGTGAGACGAACGATGCCGAGCAGCCGGGAATCCGAAGAACCGACAACCGGGCCCGCTTGAACCACTCCGGGTTGGCATCGAATCCGTAGGTCTCACTGAAGTAGTCCGCCGGCGCGTACTCGAACGTCCACATCTTGCCGTAGTCGAATCGCCCTGCCTGGATCGTGTCCAGGTCCACGCCACCCATCTGGGCCGAAGCGGGCTGCGGAGTGACGACGAACATCGGCAGCGCAACCGCAAAGAAGAGAGCAAGCCGGACGGCCCGCCCACGGAGTCCGAAGAACCGAAGCATGGTAGCCTCCAAAGACGTATGAACAACGACCTTCCACCGACTGCATCCCCTCGGGACGCACAGGTCGTGAATAGCTCGCGCAAGATGCTTGCTCGAGGGCCACTTGTCACCCTGCGGCCGCCCGGGACATTGTGGGGGATACCGGGGGGTCGAGCCGGCAGCCTCCAGGAACCGCCGGCGACAAGCGCACAGGTGACCGAGATGGACGACGATCAGACTCGCCTGCAGGGCGACGTGACCCAGCTTCTCCAGACGGTAAGTGAGGGTGATTCACGTGCGATGGACCGGCTCGTCCCGCTGGTGTACGAAGAGTTGCGCTCCCTCGCGAATCGGGAGATGTATCGCGAGCAGCAGGGACACTCTCTGCACGCGACGGCCCTGGTTCACGAGGCCTATCTCAAACTCGCCGGGAGCCGCATGCCGGCGTCCGACCGGGCCCACTTCCTGGCGATCGCGGCCCGGGCCATGCGCCAGGTTCTGGTGGATCACGCTCGGCGCCAGAAGGCGGTCAAACGTGGGGGCGACATGGTGTGCACCACGCTCACGGACGGCGGGGCGCCCGTGGAGTTTCGGCCCGACGAGTTGATCGCGCTCGACGAAGCGCTCGAGAAACTGGATCCGCGCCAGCTACAGATCGTCGAATTCCGGTTCTTCGCAGGGATGGAGGAGAAGGAAGTCGCCGACGTTCTCGGAGTGTCCGATCGCACCCTGCGAAGTGAGTGGGTAAAGGCCCGCGCGTGGCTGTACAGGGCCATGGATCCGGACGCCCCCCCACGAGGGTCGGCCCGCCGGTGACTTCGGCCGGCTACCGATTCCGGAATTACGTAACCCGTCACCGGGTGGGCGTAGGGGCGGCGCTGATCGTGGCCCTTTCCCTGGTCGGTGGCACGCTGGCGGCGGTCACGCAGGCGAGCCGGGCCACTCGACAGGCGGAGCTGGCCGCTGGAAAGCACGCCGAAGCAGCGGCCCTGTTCGGCCTGGCGGTATCGCACCAGGAACTGGGGCAGTTCGAGGAAGCGGAGGCGGTGTTCGAGCGCGCGCTGGCCCGGTTCGACACGGCGACCATGCGACCGCATCCGGTGGCAGCCGGGGCGCTCCTCAACATCGCGATGATCCGCCGACTGCGAAGCCAGATATACGATGCCGAGCCGCTCGCCGCGTCCGCCGTGGCCATGCGTGAAGCCCTTTACGACCCCGGCCACCCCGATGTCATCGAAGCGCTCGGTGAATGGGGCGTGTCGCTGCGCGACGTGGGCCGGTACGAGGAGTCCGAGCGCCTGCTCCACGAGGCCCTCGATCGGGCCAACCGGTCTCTCGGCTACGACCGCCAGTTGACGCTGACCATGCGCGAACGCTGGGGCACCGTGCTGTATCACCTGGGCCGATACGAGGAAGCCGCGGCCACGGTCGATTCTTCGATAGCGGTGAAGAGGGAGCGACTGGAACCGACCGACGCCAACTACATCATGGCCCTCAGCAGGGCCGGCGATCCCTACTGGATGGACAACCGTCTCGATCGGGCGGAGGACCGGTATCGAGCGGCGCTCGAAGGGGCCGGGCGCGGCGGCATCTATTCGATCCTGGTTCTCGACGGACTCGCGAACATCGCCTCGGCGCGGGCGGACCTGGACCAGGCGGACCAGCTATTCGATGAGTCGCTTGCGCTCGCCGCGGAGAAGCTCCGTCCCGGCCACCGCTACACGCAGACGGTGCGGGTCGACCGGGCGCACCTTCGTATCGCGCAGGGCCGGGGGGCCGAAATGGTCGACACCCTGTTGAACGTGCTGGAGATCCGCGGCCAGGTCTTTCGCGAGCCACACCCGGCGATCGGACGTGCGCTGCAGCCTCTTGGCGCCGCCTACCTGGCCGCCGGCGATGCGGCGCAGGCCGAACGGGTCCTGCTCCGGGCGCTGGAGAGCTACACCGAGATACCCGACACCCACTGGCGGGTGGGCGACGTGGAGAGCCTCCTGGGAGAGGCGCTCGTGGCACAGGACCGGCGCGTGGACGGCATGCGCCTGCTGCGCGAGGGGCACGCCACGGTGGTCGCGCACGTCGGCACGGACTCGTGGCAGGCGCGGGCGACCGCGGCGCGCCTGACGGCTGCCGGAGGCTGAGACCCGGTTAGCGTTGGCCCCCCACCCCGCCGGGAATTAGCTTTGTTGCACGCTCCCTCAGTCCATGTATCGCGGTGGAGAAACTCATGATCACTCTGCTCGTCAACGGCGAACGACAGACCGTCGACGCCGATCCGGCCATGCCCCTTCTGTGGGTCCTCCGTGACCTGCTGCACCTGAAAGGCACGAAGTACGCCTGCGGTGCGGGACTGTGCGGTTCGTGCACGGTTCACGTCGACGGTGAGCCGGTCCGTTCCTGCATCACGACCGCAGAGTCGGTCGATGGACGCGCGGTCACGACCATCGAGGGATTGGCGGATGGCGACGACCTTCATCCGGTCCAGCTCGCATGGTTCGAAACCAACACTCCGCAGTGTGGCTACTGCCAGCCGGGGCAGATCATGACCGCGGTGGCGCTCCTCGAGCGATCACCGAAGCCGACGGACGCGGAGATCGACGAGGCCATGTCCGGCAACCTGTGTCGCTGCGGCACATACCTGAGGCTCCGGGAGGCCGTTCACCAGGCCGCTGCCTCCGGGGGAGGCGAATCATGAGCACCGTGACGAAGGTCTCTCGCCGGAGCTTCCTCCAGACCACAGGACTGGCCGGGACGGGGCTCATACTGGGTGTCCGCAACGGCTGGGCGTCTTTGATCCCGGTTCCGGGCCTCGAGCCGGAATCCGGCGTCTTCGAGCCGAACGTGTGGGTGAGCATAGGGGAAGACGGCGTCGTGTCGCTGACCGTGCACCGCCAGGAAATGGGCCAGGGCGCCCGGACCACGTGCTGTATGCTTCTCGCCGAGGAGCTGGAGGTGGACCTGGAGGATGTGGCGGTCGTGCAGGCGTTGGGCGACCCCAGGTACGGAAACCAGTCCACCGGCGGGAGCACCACGGTGCGCCTGAACTGGATCCCTCTGCGCCGCGCGGGTGCGGCTGCCCGAGAGATGCTGGTTGAAGCAGCAGCCCGTCGCTGGGGCGTCCCGGCCGCTGACTGCCGCGCGGAGTCCGGCGCCGTGCTGCACGGATCCGAAAGGCTCACGTACGGGGAGCTCGCGGCAGCCGCCGCGGAGCTGCCGGTACCCGAGGAGCCGTCACTCAAGGACCCGGCCGACTTCAAGCTCATAGGAACACCGCGGCGGCTCATTGACACCGAGGACATGGTGCGCGGCGATGCCGTATACGGCTACGACGTCGATCTTCCCGATCTCCTCGTCGCCAGCGTCGAGAGGAGCCCTGTAGCGAAGGGATCGATTCTCGGCTTCGACGCGGATGCCGCCCGGGCCGTCCGTGATGTCGTGGACGTCATCGAACTGGAACCGAACGCGACGGGGCTCACGAACGCCGGCGTCGCGGTGCTCGCAACGAATACGTGGGCTGCCATGCAGGGCCGTGCAGCGCTCAACGTGCAGTGGGAGCCGGGTCCGCTGGCCACCGAAACGAGCGACCAGAGACGCGCAGAGCTCGAGCAGATCGCGTCCGGCACGGGCACCGTCGCACGGGCCGAGGGCGATTTCGAAGCGGCGGCGGCCGCAGCGGAGAGCGTGTTTGAAGCCGCCTACTACGCGCCATACGCGGTTCATGCCATGATGGAACCGCCTGCGGCCACCGCTCACGTGGAAGGCGATCGCTGCGACGTCTGGTCGGCGACGCAGGCGCCGCAGTGGACGGTCGGAGAAGTCGCCGGGGCACTCGGCATCCCGGGCTCGAACGTGGCGGTCCACGTCACGCTGCTCGGAGGCGCCTTCGGTCGGAAGTCGAAACCGGATTACGCGGTGGAAGCGGCCCTGCTGTCACAGAAGTCGGGGCGACCGGTCAAACTGTTGTTCACGCGCGAGGACGAGATCCGCCACGCCTTCTACCACCCTGAGAGCTACCAGGTTCTGCGCGCCGCGTTGGGCCCGGACGGAAGCCCGACGGGCTGGATGCACCGATCCGTGTTTCCGGCCATCGGGTGGACGTTTCCGGACGGAGGAGCTACGCCGACGGGGCAGGAGAGGGGGCTCGGTCTTTCAACCATGCCGTACCGCTTCCCCAACATCCGGATCGAGGCAGGCAGAGTAGCGTCAAGCGTCCGAATCGGGTGGATGCGGTCGGTGTGCAACATGTTCCACGCCACTGCCGTGCAGAGCTTCATGGACGAGCTGGCCCACGAGTTGGGCCGGGATCCGGTCGAGTTCCACATGGCGATGCTGGGAGCGCCGCGCGTCCTCGAAGTCGAGGGTATCGACAGCCAGTTTCCGTACGACACGGGAAGATTGAAGGCGGTCGGAGAAGCAGCGGCTGAGATGGCCGACTGGGGCCGGACGCTTCCGGCGCGCCAGGGCCTCGGATTCGCCATGCACTACAGCTTCTACAGCTACGCAGCGATGGTCGCCCACGTTTCGGTGGGCCAGGAGGGCGAGCTCACCGTTCACCAGGTGGACACCGCGGTCGACTGCGGACCGGTGGTCAATCCGGACGCCATCGAGGCGCAGATGCAGGGCGCGGTGGCCATGGGGTTGTCGCTGGCGAAGTACGGCAGGATCACGCTGCGCGAAGGGGCGGTCGAACAGGGCAACTATCACGACTATCCGGTCTTGCGGATGTCCGAGATGCCAAGGGTCAATGTGCGCATCATCCAGACGGGGGAGGTCCCGACGGGAATCGGCGAGCCCGGGGTGCCTCCAACCATGCCGGCCGTCTTGAACGCGATCTTCGCGGCAACGGGAAAGCGAATCCGAGACCTGCCTCTCGCGGGTCAGGACCTGGGCTGACCGCCTATGCGGCGACAGGCGCCTCGGCGGCCCGCGCCACGTTCCGGAGCATGCCCCTGAACATGGGCGTGTGGATCGGCAGGAGCGCGTACCAGTAGAGCAGGCCGGCCAGCCCGGTCGGATCGAACACGGCCGTCTGCGTCAGGATCGTTCCGCCGTTGTCCGGCTCGACCTCGAATTGAAGCCACGCCCGGCCGGGGAGCTTCATTTCGGCCCGGAGCTGCAGCATCTGGTCCGGCTCGAACGCCTCGACCCTCCAGAAGTCCAGCGCATCTCCCGGTCTCAGGTCCACCGGATCCCTTCGGCCGCGACGCAGGCCCGGTCC
>CAYWLF010000035.1:0-14271 GCA_964458875.1 uncultured Gemmatimonadota bacterium | reverse complement strand
CCGCACGGGAAGGTCAGGGGTCCTCTCGACGTGACCCGAAGGGATATCGAGGTCTCTTCGGAGCCGGCTCGAAACGGCGTCCACAAGGTCCAGCGGATGGGAGCCATCGAAGAAGTGTTCCGCGATCCGGGTCCCTGTCTGCACGTCGTACAACCGGCTCGCGACGACGAGCGAGTCGCCTCCACCGTGAATCGATCCCACGAGCAGGTAGTCGAGGAAACGGTCCCGGGCCAGCTCGCGCTGCCGCGACAGCGGCAGGTGTGTCGGGGAGAACGGACCCTGTGCGCTGAGCTCTTCGACGAACCCGGTCACCGACCGAATCCAGTCATCCTGCTCGAGGTCCAGCGTGAGAGACCACGGCGCGCCCAGCTGCAGCCAGTCCAACTCCGCGTCACCCGACTCGTTGACGAAAGCGAAGACGGCGACGCGTCGCATGAACTCACGCTTCGGGATATCTCGCTCGACGCTCCGTCCCTCTTCGTCGAGGACCGTAACCGTGGTCGTGGCCGCTCCGAGATCCCGTCCCCGGAATAGACCGAACATGACGGCAGCCGCCACGATCAGGTTCAGGGCAATGCCACTGATCTCGACACGAGTCCATCGGTCGCGTCCCGGCGCACCGTGCGTCCAGGCCAGCAGGGCCACGGCGGGAATCATGAACAGCCATGCTGTCACCACGAAGTCCGTGATGTGCGGGGACAGGACCCACCGGCCCACTGCCCAGTCCGTGAACTCGAGCAGGATCCACCCACCGGCGAAATACGCCCCGACGATGTGCGGCACGCGCCGGCGCATGAGTTCCGTCCAGATATGCGAGGTCCGGGTCAAGAGTCATCTCCGATGAAGGTCGCATGGCCACCCCGGCAAACCACGGGCTCGTCCCGCTTGGCTCGCGCGAGGCTTTGGTTGCATGTTACCGGCCGATACGACGGCAAGATCCCCGATCGACGAGACGGGCCGCAAGACCCACGTGAAGGGGTATGACGATGAGACGGCGAACATGGCGGGCATCTGGTGTGCCCTTCCTGGCGGTGGCCTTCGTGACTGGACTGCTCTGCGCGTGCGGTGAGTCGGAGCGCGCCGACGATTCGAGCGAGTCCGCCGCCGTGCAGGACGCGGAGGAACCCGCGGCGGAGGCGCCGGCGCCCGCTGCTATTCCCGAGGTCGCGGACCTTCCGACCCTGCTCACGGCGCTGGACAGCATGCCCGAGGGCACGCGGAGGGCCCTCGAGCCGTGGATCGGTGACCTGCCGGAGATGGCGGAGCGGCGCGCGGTCCGACTCCTCACCGTGCACGAGCCCATGTTCTTCGCGTTTGACGGTCGCGGGCAGGTGGGGTTCGTAGCGGAAGCGGCGGCGGACCTGGAGGAGTTCCTGAATCAGCGGCTCGGGCGGCAGCAGTTGAAGGTGATCGTGGTGGTTCAACCGGTGACCCGCGACCTGCTCATTCCGTTCCTCGAGGAAGGCCGGGGTGACATCGCCGCGGCAGGACTCACCATCACGCCCGAGCGCCTGGAGCGGGTGGATTTTGCTCGACCGCTGGTAACCGGGGTCTCGGAAGTGGTGGTCACCGGCCCCGGCACGGACACGGCGGTGCCGGACCGGCTCGACGACCTCGGTGCCCTGGAGCTTCACGTCCGCCCATCGAGCAGCTACTGGGAAAGCCTGCAGGCACTCGATGCGGATCTTCGTGAACGCGGCCGCACACCGCTCGACCTGGTTGCGGTGGATGAGGTGCTCGACGCCGAAGCCCTGCTGGAGCAGGTCAGCGTCGGGAACTCCCCTGCCACGGTGGTGGACGCCTACCAGGCCGAGTTCTGGGCACAGATTCTTCCGAATCTGACCGTCCACCCAAACCTCGCGGTCCGAACCGATGGAGAGATCGCGTGGGCCGTTCGGAAGAACAGCCCCGAACTCATGGACGCGCTGAACGACTTTGGCCGCCAGAGGCGCGCGGGCACGCTGACCGGCAACATCCTGCTCAAGCGGTACTCCGAAGACACCACGCGCGTGCAGCGGGTGCGGCGCGCCGAACACTCACAGACGTTGGCGAGGCTGAGGACCTCCTTCGAGACACAGGCCGCCAGGCACGGACTCGACTGGGTGCTGCTCGCGGCCCAGGCGTTCCAGGAGTCCAGGCTCGGTGCGCATACGAAGAACAGCCACGGGGCGGTCGGGATCATGCAGATCAAACCCGCCTCGGCCGCCGAAGCGGGCGTGGACGATATCAGCACCGACGACCGCAACATCGAGGCAGGCGCCGCGTATCTTCGCCTCCTGGAGGACCGGTACTTCGATGACCCCGCCCTGGAACCGTTCGCGCGACAGGTGTTCGCCATTGCGGGCTACAACGCCGGCCCGACCCGCATCCGCAACCTCAGACGGAAGACGGCCGCCGCCGGACTCGACCCCAATCGATGGTTCGACAACGTCGAGGTGCTGGTGGCCCGTGAAGTAGGCAGGGAGACGGTGCGCTACGTCAGCAACATCATGAAGTACTACGTGACGTTCACCCTGATGATCGAGAACCGCGAGTTCAAGGAGTCCAGGGGCCAGTGAGTGACCCCGTAGCCTACGCGCTCCTGTTCGCCGCGGGATCGGTGGCGGGGACGATCAACGTCCTGGCTGGAGGCGGGTCGTTCCTCACGCTTCCCCTGCTCATCTTCCTGGGCCTGCCTCCCACGGTCGCGAATGGAACGAATCGGATCGCCATCCTGGTCCAGAACGTGGGAGCCGTCTGGAGCTTCAACCGACACGGCGTAATGAACTGGAGCTGGATCCGAACGGCAGCGCTACCGGCCCTGGCGGGAGCGGGCCTGGGAACCTGGGGCGCGATCCGGATCGGCGACGCGTCGTTTCAGCGGATCCTCGCCACCCTGATGATCGTCTTCGCGATCGTCATGCTGCTCGACCCGCTGCGAAACCGGATCAAGCGGGCTGCAGGTGCCCCGGATGACCCGGCCGAGCCGGCCCGACCTCGTCTGTCGGGCCTCGCCTTCTCCGCCATGTTCTTTGGCGTCGGCGTCTACGGGGGCTTCGTTCAGGCGGGGATCGGCTTCTTCATCCTCGCCCTGGCCCTGCTCGCAGGCTTCGACCTGGTCCGGGGCAATGCGCTCAAGGTGCTGGTGGTCCTGGTGTTCACTCCTCTGGCCCTCGTCCTGTTCGCCATGGCCGGCAAGGTGGACTGGGGAATGGGAGTCGCCCTGGCCGGAGGCAACCTGCTCGGCGGGCTCGTCGGAACCCACCTGACGGTTCTCAAGGGGCACGCGTGGGTGAAGCGGGTTGTCGTGGTGATGATCGTGGTGTTCGCCCTGAAGCTATGGATCGCGCCCTAGGGTCCACGATCAATCCTCCTCGGTCGGCTCCGCTTCGTACCCCATCATCTCATCTCGCAGCGACCTGAACTCGGTGCCCTCACGCCAGTTGGGCCACGCCTCCCCCGTGGCCAGAGAGTGCCCCACGGCAAACATGAGCCGCAGGTCCTGCACCGCGCCATCCAGGTTCCACGACGGATCGTACTCGTCCGACGGCTTGTGGTAGTGATCCCGCGTGTATTCCTCCCGCCGCTCCCGGGCCCACTCTTCGCCGTGCTCCAGGTCCTGCACTCCCGCGTCGGGATAAAGGGACGGCACCCCCCGCTTGGCGAACTCAAAGTGATCCGAGCGGAAGTAGTGGCCCTTCTCAGGCTCCGGGTCCGGGGCCAGCGTCCTCCCAGCTCCCTCTGCGACTACCCGCAGCTCGTCGTCCAACTCTGACATCCCGTAGCCCACGACGGTGAGGTCACTCGTGGGACCCCAGATGTTGAGACCGTCCATGTTGAGGGTGGCCACCGTCGCGTCGAGCGGGTACACGGGGTGCGAGGCGTAGTGGGCCGTACCCAGGAGACCCTGCTCTTCGGCCGTGACCGCCACGAACAGAACGGATCGGGCCGGGGCCTTC
Source organism: uncultured Gemmatimonadota bacterium (assembly GCA_964458875.1). Taxonomy (GTDB): domain Bacteria; phylum Gemmatimonadota; class Gemmatimonadetes; order Palauibacterales; family Palauibacteraceae; genus Benthicola. Next base: position 10,333 of record CAYWLF010000035.1, on the reverse strand, counting down.
TTGAGCGCGGCGAACGCGCCGGCCATCTGCACCAGTCCGGACGTCCCCGATGCGTTGTCGAGGGCTCCATTGTAGATGCTGTCGGCACCGAGGGACGGGTCGGTGCCCAGGTGGTCCCAGTGCGCCGTGTAGATCACCAGCTCCTCCGGCCTGTCGGATCCGGGCAGCAGGGCGAGAACGTTGCGGGACGTCGACCGTTCGATCGAGTTCCGCATGGTCAGAGACAGGTCGAGGCCCATTTCATATGGAACGAAATCCCGGGTGCCGGCCTGAGCGGCGCGCGTGTCGAAATCGAGCCGGGCCTGAGCGAACACCGTGCGAGCCGTCTCCTCGGTGATCCAACCCTGGACCTTGGTCAGCGGAGCGTCGCCCTTCTCCGCGAGCATGAACTGGGGTCCCGACCAGCCAGCTTCTACGACGGCCCACGGGTACCCGGCGGGGCCCGTCTGGTGGACGATCAGCACTCCGTCGGCCCCCTGCCTGGCGGCCTCTTCATACTTGTAGGTCCAACGCCCGTAGTACGTCATGCGACGACCGTTGAACAGGGCGTCATCTCCGGTCGCATATCCCGGATCGTTGACCAGGACCACCACCGTCCTGCCGGTGACGTCGACGCCCTCGTAGTCGTTCCACTCGAACTCGGGGGCCACGATTCCGTAGCCGACGAACACGAGATCCGACCGCTCAAGAGAGAGTTCCTCTGCGACGCGCTCGGTGACGGCCACGAAGTCGGAAGCGTGCTCGAGTCGGTTCACGGTGCCGCGTCCCTGGATCACCGCTCCCATGTCCGGATTCGGGGTCAGGGACACCAGCGGCACCTCCTGCACCCAGCTGATGCCGTTCCCGGGCTCGAGTCCGAGAACGTCGAACTTGTCCTGCAGGTACCGTACGGTGCGCTCCTCGCCCCAGGAGGCGGGGGCTCGCCCTCCCATGGAGTCGGCCGCCAGGTCCTGGATTCCCTGCCCGAGGTCGACGGCATCGATGGTAGCGGCGGCGTCGTCAAATCCGTCGCCCCGATCGCATGCCACGATGGCGGTGACGGCAACAACGGCGCATGTGGTGAGAAGGGATCGCATCATGTATCGTCTTCCTGTCATGGAACGTGTCGTATCGGCCACCGGGTCAGATCCGCCCGGGCCGACAATCTACGAGGCGTGACCCGCGGCGAAACCGGAGCGCGGTTCTCACCCTCCAGCGTGATCGGAACTCTCATGCGCTACCCCGCACTTTCGGTGCTCGCAGCGGCCTCGCTCGTCGCCACAGGTTGCGAGACGGCAGGCAATTCGGCAGGCGAAGCTCCCGCACTGATTCCAGCTCCCGAGCATATCGAAATGCGGGCCGGCGCGTACTCCCTCGACCACGACAGCCGGCTGACCGTGGCCGATCCGACGGACGTCCGGCTTGTCCAGCTGGCGGACCTCGTGGGCGCAGAGCTGCGTGCAGCCACCGGTCTGGCGCTGGCGACGGATGAAGGTGATTCCGGCGGAATCCGGCTGGTTCTCGACCCGAACGCGGGGGGCGGGACGCCGGCCACCGATTCACCGCTGGCCCGGGACGAGTCCTACGCGTTGATCGTGGCCCCGGCGGGCATCGAGATTCGGGCCGCCACGCACGCCGGACTCTTCTATGGAACCCGGACGCTTCTCCAGTTGATACCGACCCAGGTCCCGGAGACCGGGGTTTGGACGGTACCGGCGCTGGAGATCCGCGACCATCCACGCTTCGTCTACCGTGGACTTCACCTGGACGTGGGGCGGCACTTCTTCCCGCCCGAGACCATCAAGCGATACATCGACCTGCTGGCCCGCCACAAGCTGAACGTCTTCCACTGGCACCTGACGGAGGACCAGGGATGGCGACTCGAGATCGAGGCCTATCCGCGCCTGGCGGAAGTCAGCGCCTGGCGGAACGAAACGATCGTCGAGAAGAACTTCAATCCGTACGTGGGAGACGGGATTCGGTACGGAGGCTACTACACCAAGGACGAAGTGCGGGAGATCGTGGCCTACGCGGCGCAGCGGTACGTGACCGTCGTGCCCGAGATCGAGATGCCGGGGCATTCCGTGGCCGTTCTCGCCGCGTACCCGGAGCTCGCGTGCACGGAGGGGCCCTTCGAGGTGTCCACAGTGTGGGGAGTCAAGGACGATATCTACTGCCCGCACGAGCGCACGTTCGAGTTCCTGCAGGACGTGTTGACTGAGGTCATGGAGCTGTTCCCCTCCCCGTACATCCACGTCGGAGGCGACGAGGCCCCGAAGCGACGCTGGGAGGAGAGCCCCATCGCCCAGGACGTGATGCGACGTGAGGGCCTGGCCGATGAATTCGAGCTCCAGAGCTGGTTCATCCGGCGGATCGAGAGCTTCCTGCTCGAGCACGGCCGGCGCCTGATCGGATGGGACGAGATCCTGGAGGGCGGTCTGGCCGCGCAAGCGACAGTGATGTCATGGCGGGGTGTGGCCGGCGGAATCGAGGCGGCGCGCCAGGGCCGGGACGTGGTCATGACTCCGACGAGCCACCTGTACTTCGACTACTACCAGGGCAGGAATCGTGAAGGCGAACCCCTGGCCATCGGTGGGTATCTGCCGCTGGATCTCGTGTACTCTTTCGAACCCGTTCCCGAAGAGCTTACGGAGAGCGAGGGCAAGCGAGTGCTCGGCGCCCAGGGCAACGTGTGGACTGAGTACATCAAGACGCCCGAGCACGTCGACTACATGGCCTACCCGCGGGCACTGGCCCTGGCAGAGCTGACCTGGTCTCCCCGGTCGGCGAGAGACTGGCTGGACTTCAGTGAGCGCCTGCCCGCCGCACTTGCCCGCCTGGAGGCCCTCGGAGTTCACTACCGAATCCCGGAGCCGGCAGGCCTCGAGGAGGACGTGCTCACGCTGGCTGAGTCGGTCGAGCTGGAGCTTCGGAACCCGCTTCCGTGGGCCGAGGTGCACTATACCCTGGACGGTACGGAACCGACCGGTGGGTCACCCGTCGCCGAGGGGCCGGTCGAACTGCCGGTCGACGCGGAAGGCGTCATCGTCTCGGCGCGGGTCGTGCTTCCCGGAGGGAGGACGGGCCCCGTCGCGCGCGCTTCGTTCGCCCGCACGAACCTGCGCACCGGACTCGACATCGACAGCTCGCGGCTCCGCCCGGGTCTCTCGCTCGCCTACATGGAGGGCGATTTCGAATCCGCCGCTGAAGTCGCGGACGCCGTGGCCGCACGGCGCGGGAGCGTCCCGCGCGTTGAGCTACCGGGAATCGAGAGAGAGGAGAGCTTCGGTCTTCTCTACAGGGGCTACCTGAGAGTTCCGTTCGATGACGTATATATATTCAAACTTACATCAGATGATGGATCTCAACTATATATTAAAGAAGAACTTGTGATTGACCACGATGGACACCATTCGCCGAGTCCAAAGTCGGGGACCATCGCCCTGTCAAAGGGACATCACCGGCTGCGTGTTCTGTACTTCCAGGGCGGAGGCGGCCGGGGCCTGGGCTTGCGAGTACGCCGCGGTGCCGGCCCCTTCGTGCCGGTCCCGGACGAGTGGTTCTACGTCGAGGATCGCCTGGCATCCGACCCGGATCTTCCGATGACGGACGCGCCGTAGACGGGGGGCACTCCCGGCAGACCGATCTGCCCGAAGGCCTAGTAGACGAACGGGATCAACGCTTTGCGGCGACGCGGATAGTCCACGAACGTCTCGCCGTACCAGTGGTGGTGCGTTCTCGCCCGCGGCAGGAGGTTGGCCACCGTCCAGATCGCGAACACCAGACCCGGCACGGACCATGTCGCGATGGCCCACCCGCACCACTCCAGGATTTCTCCCAGGTAGTTGGGACACGAGATCCAGCGGTACAACCCTCCTTGTGGCATCCTGTATCCGCCGCCTCCTTCGGCGCGCAGCCGGATCAGGGTGCGGTCGGCTCGCAGGTTGATCCCCAGACCGAGACAGAACAGCCCGATCCCCACGATGAATCGTGGATCCGCAAACCACTCGCGAGGATACAGGTCTCCGGAAGCGCCCAGGAAGCGTCCGTTGAGGTAACTGTTGAGGAGATTGAACCCCATTCCCATCGCGACGATCAGTACTGGGGTTCTCTTGCCAGCAGTCTTCAGGCGAAACGGAAAGATGAACCCACGATAGACGTAGTGGACCTGCCACAGCACCAAGAACACCCAGACAACGCCAACCTCCGGCCTGCCGATGAGAAAGAAGACCAGGAACCCCAGCGCTGCAGGCACTTCCATCAGGATCCAGCCCAACCGACTGCTGACCGTTGGCCCCCATCCAGGCCTTGTGTGCCGTCCGTAGGGGGCGGAGACCCTGAGTAGCACCAGGAAGGCGAAGGCTGCCGCGAGGAGCGAGAAACCGATCAGGTACTGAAATACCTGTTGTTCTGCCGAAGACAATTACGGTTTCCACTCGGGGTTCGGGCGAGGCATCCGGGCCCCGACCGAGTCCCGCCAGGAGGCCAGCCGCGTGGCGAGTACCTGGGTCTCTGAACGGAGCGAGTCGGCCAGGTCGATTCGCTCACCCGGATCCACGGCGAGGTCGTAGAGCTCCACCTCCCCGTCCTCGAACCACTCGACGAGCTTGAGATTCCCGGAAAGGACCGCTCCGCCCGGTCGATTGCCAGACCCGTGGTAGTGCGGAAAGTGCCAGAACAGGTCGCGATGAGGGAGCGCGTCCGCCCGGGCATCCAGGATGGGCGTCAGGTCGACTCCGTCCAGTTGCAGGCCCGACTCCAGTGAGATCCCGGCCATGGAGAGCAGGGTTGGAAACAGGTCGGTGGTCATCGCGGGCACGTCCGATACGGTCCCGCCCAGGCCGGCGGCGGCGCCTGGCCACCTGATGATCAACGGGATCCTGATCCCCCCTTCGTACAGCCACCCCTTCCCTGCGCGCAGAGGGCGATTCGCCGTGGGTGCGCGATCGCCCCGTACACCGGACAACGTGCTCAATCCCCCGTTGTCCGACACGAAGACGATCGCGGTGTGGTCGGCCACGTTCATGGCATCGAGTGCCTCCACGATCCGGGACAGGCTGCGGTCCACCGCGGCGATCATCCCCGCGTACACGGGGTGGTCCTGGCGGAGCTTGGTGGTGGAGCGCCCACTCTCGTCTTCCGTGGGCCCACCTTCCAGCGGCCCGAGGACGCCGGCCCGCTCCTGGTACGGCGCCGCGTCGGCATCGCGCGCCTGCAGAGGCGTGTGCACGGCGTAGTGCGACAGCACGAGCATGAAGGGCCGGTCGCGGTTCTCCTCGAGAAAACCGATCGCCTCGTCCGTCAGCCGGTCCGTGAGATAGGCTTCCGGCGGATCTCCCCCGAGTCCGGGGACGTCCGTGATCGGCCAGTCCGGGTTGCGGTACGGTGGGGAGTAGCTGCCCGGCTGACCGGCCCGGTTGACCGCGCGGGTCCAGCCGAAGCCCTGTGCCCGGGGGAGAAAGTCGTCCTCAGCGCCCAGGTGCCACTTGCCGACGTACCCCGTGGCGTATCCCGCACCGGCGAAAGCCTCGCCCAGCGTGACTTCGGCCAGGGGCAGCTGGCGCAGATAGTCCGCTTGCCGAATCATCCCCTGCTGCTCGCCCCCGATCCAGTTGGTTATCGCGACTCGCGCTGGATGCCGACCCGTCATGAGGCTGGCCCGCGTGGGAGAACAGACCGGGCTGGCTGCGTAGAACCGCGAGAACCGGATACCGGATGTCGCCAGATCATCGATCGCGGGTGTGCGATAGAAATCGCTCCCGAGGACGGCCGCGTCCCGCCAGCCAAGGTCGTCCACCACGAAGAGGACTACGTTCAGCGACTCCCCGGACGGGCGTTCGGTCTCCCCCGCCGAGCCGCAGGCGGAAAGCGTCACCACCAGGACCGCGTGCAGAACTCGGAGCTTCATGCGACCCCTGCGTACAACCCGCGGCTCACGCGTCTGCGTCCGGACGGAGCATTACCAGGAACATCTTGAACCGCTGCTCGGCCACGACCGCGTGTGGCACGCCTCCGGGCAGGTGGATGACCTGCCCTTCCCCGACCAGGTGGGGCGCTCCGGCGATGTGGATGAGCGCTACCCCGTCCACCACCTGCAGCACGGCCTCGTGCGGTGTCGTGTGCTCGCTCAGGCCTTCTCCTTCATCGAATGCGAAGACCGTCACCGACCCACCTGGAGTCTTCTCCAGTTGCCGACTGACCACGGCTCCATCCTGGTAGTCGATCAGGTCGGTGAGGCTATGGGCTCCTGTTTCCATGGGCATACGGTCTCCCGGTCCAGGTCATGATTCAATCGAAGACGGCGGTGAAGCCCGCCTTGCTCACAAGGGCCGCGATCTCGTCCACCGATCGCTCGTCGGCCACGTCGAACTGCTCGCGCGCTCCGGTCTCGTCCTCTTCGGCGCTCGTGGCGCCCGCGTATCCGCCCGGCGCCGTCGAGACGCCGGCGCTCAGCTTGGTGACACCGAACGCCAGCAACAGGTCACGGATTTCCGGGCGTTCGCGCGTGGTCAGGGTGAGGTGCGCCCGCGGGTGCGCCATGCGGAGGAACAGCATCGCGCGAACGAAGTCGTCATCCGACACCGGGCGGGCGGGCGTGTATCCCGGATCCGCCTCCATCGCCTGGACGCGCGGAAGCGAGAAGCCGACGCGAAGACCCGGAATCTCGTCCTGGAGGATCGCAGCGTGGGCAGCCAGGCCGGTCAGGTCCGGCTCCAGGTCCGCCAGTCCGAGCAGGACGCCCATACCCAGGTATTCGAATCCCGCCTGGGCCGCCCGCCGGGGGGCCTCCAGCCGCGACGCCATTTCCCTCTTGGCGCCGCTCCGGTGGGTCCGCAGATAGGCCTCGGGATCGTACGTCTCCTGGTACAAGTGGTAGCCCACGGCACCGGCCTCGCGGAGGCGCCGGTACTGGTCCAGGGACAGAGATCCGAGATTCAGATGGACCCTGGCAATGCCCGTCTCGGAGAGGATCGCTTCCGTAGCCTGGCACACGTAATCCACGAACGGGTCGGCCGGGATCTCCCCGGTGACCAGGTCGATGGCGCGGATGCCGTGGGAGTACAGGGCCGCCGCCTCCCTCACGGATTCTTCGACCGAGAGACGATCCCGCTCGTACGCGGACGAGCGCCGGAAGCCGCAGTACACACAATCGTTGGTGCAGGCGTTGCTCAGGTACAGGGGAGCGAAGATCCCCACGTCCGCGCCGAAGCTCTCCACCCGCCTCTCCTGGATCGCCTCACGGTTCATCTCGAGGGCGGTCCGGAACGGCACGGCGAAGATGCGGTCCAGGTCGTGCCCGAACGCGGCCCGCCTCTCGACGATTCGGTCATAGACGCCTCCTGCGCCCGCCAGCTCCGCTCGAAGTCGTCGGTCGCGGAGCGTTTCCGCAGCACGGCGGGCAAGCGCGTACGCGTCGGCTGAAATGGCCTCGATCTCGCCGGGAGAGACGGCGTCGAAGTGGATTCCCGCTACGCACGCCACGTGGCAGCGAGCGGCGGCACACAGCCTGTGGGCAGCGTGGCGGGCGATGGCCTCCTCCTTGTGGCCGACGGCGCTCAGGCAACGGGTGTGCGCCCGGCCGCCGCGCCACTCGGACAGGGCGAGTGAGCCCACGTGAGTATCCCCGCCATGCACGCGGCAGACGAGATCGCGGCCGGCGCGTTCCACCACCAGGGTGAGAGCGTGCGGCCCGTCAGAATTCAGCCGGAGCGGAAGGATGGCCTCGGGGTTCATGGCCCCGAATGTAGCACGGTTACGGGTTCCCCGCGTGACGGCGCACTGGCAGTGTGCGGAGGCGGAGAGTACGCTGGACCGATACCGAGGACGTGGCCCGTTCGCCCGCAACATCCGTTGGAGGAAACCGTGCACATCCGTACCGTGACGCTGCTGCGCATCCGCCTCGCCGCCGTTCTGTCGGCGGCGGCCGTCGTCTTCACTGTCTCGTCCGCCACTGCGCAGGAAGACCTGAAGATCTACATCTCGGCGGACATGGAGGGAGTCGTGGGCACGGTGACCGGGGAGCAACTGGGACCCTCCGGCTTCGAGTACGAGCGTGCCCGGCGCTGGATGACCGCAGAGGTCAACGCGGCGATCCGGGGGGCGCGAGCCGCGGGAGCCTCCGAGATCCTCGTGAGCGATTCCCACGGTAACGGCCAGAACCTCCTGCTGGACGACCTGCCGCCGGATATCACGGTGATTCGCTCATGGCCGCGGCCGCTGTCCATGATGGCAGGCATCGACGATACCTTCGACGGCGCCATCTTCATCGGATACCACACGAGCACGGACAACCCGGCCGGCGTGCGGGCGCACACGATGTCGAGCGCGCGCCTGACGTCCGTCAAGCTGAACGGTAGGCCCGTCCCGGAGACCGGACTCAACGCCGCGATCGCGGGCCACTTCGGCGTCCCCGTCATCATGTTGTCGGGCGATGACGCAATCGCCAGGGAGGCCACCGATCTCCTCGGCGACCTCGAGACGGCCGTGGTCAAGAAAGCGTACGGATTCCACTCGGCCGAGACCATGATGCCGGAAGCCGCGTATCGCCTGATCGAGGAAACGGCGGCTCGAGCCGTGGCCCGAATCGGCGACTTCGAGCCGTGGGACCTCGGGGGCCCGGTCGAGCTGGAGGTGAGCTTCAAGCACTACCAGCCGGTAGAGGCGCTCGGGTACCTGGAGATCGTCGAACGCATCGATTCGCACACGATCCGCTACACGGGCTCCGACATGATCGCGGTGGAGGACTTCCTGACGTTCCTGCTCAACTACGACTCGAACGCCGCGCCCTGAACGGGCGGATCGGCCATATCGCGGACGACTCAGCCGGGCAGTTCGAACGGAAGGGGCTCTCGGTCCTCGGGGCACCCGAGGTCGGGCTCCGTGTCCCGTCCCTGTATGAGGAAGTTCTCGATCAAACCGGCCACGCAGGGATCGAGGTCGTCGTGTCCACGCTGCGGCACGACCCGGACTGACCCGTTCGGCAGGTGACCGGCGACCCACTCGGCGTAGGCCGGCGGTGTGATGTAGTCCTCGGAACCCGTAACCAGGAAGACCGGCGTGTCGGCTTCAACCGGGGACCAGAAGCCATCGGGCACGCTCTCCGATCCCCAGATCTCGCAGTCCCGCAATTCTTCGTCGAGCCACTCGCCCCCACCGAGGCGTGTAGGGCGGTGGGCTCGATCCAGGTCCGCCGCCGTGAGTCTCGGAACCTCCTCTGTGCACGCGATCGACAGGTACACGCCCCTGGGAATCGGGGACGGGGCTCCAGGACCCTGCATGGACGCGATCCTTCCGAAGTCGCCGTCCGACGCCTCGTACACCAGGGCCGGGAGGGTGCGGGCCGCCCGGCTGGACCGCAGCATACCCACCACGAGGCCCGCCAGCGACCTCCGATCGAAGGGCACGGTGACGGTGTCCGCCGGTGAGTCGGCGAGCGAGACGTGCAACGGGACCGGACTGGACTCGAGGCGCTCCACGAGGTCGAGGAACCGGGCTTCCAGGTCCGGATACGCGGCGGCACACTCGGCGTCCGCCGCACACAGGCCCATCAGTTCCGTGAGAGCCGAGTCTGCTGCCAGGAACAGATCGGGCCACATCGAACGCTCAATGGGAACGACCCCGTGCAGGACGGCCGCCCGAACCCGGTCCGGATGACGACGCATGTAGACCCGGGCCACCTTCGTCCCGTACGAAGCGCCCCAGAGGCTGAGCCGCTCGTACCCCAGCCACTCGCGTACCGCGTCCAGGTCGTCCGCCGCGTTCCAGGTGTTGTAGAGCCTGGGGTCGGCCCGAGCCTCGATTGTATCGCGGCACGCCCGGAGCGCTCCCAGGTAGGCATCCTCGTATGCCGAGCCGGAAACTCCCCCGTCCTCGATTTCGTGCAGCTGGGGCAGGTCGCATTCCAGCGCGTTGGAAGCCCCCGTCCCGCGCTGGTCCACCAGAACGATATCACGGCTGTCCCGAAGTCTTGGAACCGCGTGCGCGAAGAAGGGCAGGTACCGGGTAGCTGGCACCACGCCGCCCCCGGCGAGAAAGGCGACCGCGTCCGCCGCCGGTCCGGAGTCCCCGGTGGCCGGGAGCACTGCCACACGCAGCCCGATCGCCCGCCCTCCTTCGACGGCCCGATCCTCCGGCACATCGAGAGTGCCGCACCAGGCCCCGCCTTCGACGCCGGGCCACGCACAAGCCTCGAGCTTGCCTTCGAAGCGGTCGGCCGGCCCCGAGGTGGCGGACCTCAGTCCTGCGTCCGAGCACCCCGCGATTCCGAAGGCGACGAGGGAGGCCAGGGCGGTGGTCAACCTCATGTCGAATCTCCTGGAGCATGGGGACGGTGTCATGCGAGGCTACGTGCATG
>CAYWLF010000034.1:0-14497 GCA_964458875.1 uncultured Gemmatimonadota bacterium | reverse complement strand
GCTCGGCCTCAGCTATCTCCGGGGCCTTGCGGCGCCGGCGTCGACGCGTGGAGGGCTCCGTGTCCGGGGACGCGAGCGCTCCCGTACGTCGCTCCCTTTCCAGTCGGGCATGCAGCCGCGCGATCTGGTCTTCCGACACGCTGGACATATGACTCCGCACGCGCACATCCATCTCGTGCAGCATGTGGATCAGCTGTTTGCTGTCTATGCCCAGATCTTCGGCAACTTCGTAGACGCGGAATGTCGCCAACGCCTGTCCTCCTTAATGTCCCGTCCGTTGCTCCGTAGTCGTCCGCACTTCACCGACGATTCTCGACCCGAGGCCCCGATCGCGTATTCCCACGACCACCACCTCCGATCGTCCTACCGCCCGCCCGAGGCTGCTCCGCGTGCCACGGGTCACCACTTGCAGTTCCGAACTCTCCATCAACCCACGAATTCTCTTGCGCGCATTCTCAGTAGCGTCCTCAGCGACCACCACGACGCTCAGTTCGCCACGGCGCGCCGCATCGCGGACGGCCTGCGTCCCTACAACCGCAAACCCGGCCCGGCGGGCCAGGCCGACGAGTTGCAGTAGATCTCGGTCTCGCTCGGCCGCACGGTCCGCCCCCTGTTCTACCACCTCGATCAGTCCGGGGTCTTGCCCGGCTCCTCTTCCGCGGCTGACGCGGCGTCAGCCTCCGACACGGCAGCCACCATCGGCTCGCCCTCCAACTCGTCCGCCGGCTCAGCTTCCGACTCGTCCGCCGACTCGCCGTCCACAGCCGCCGCCGGGGCGGCCGATGCGGCCTTGGCCACGCCGGTCGGCACGACGCCCTCGGGCAGCTCGTCCTCGACGGTCAACTCGTCGATCAACGCGAGCAGGATCGCCGCATCCTCTTCCCCGATTCCGGGCACCTGCAGGAAATCGTCCCGGTCCATGTCCAACACGTCGAAGAACGTGTTGATTCCAGCGGCCTGCAACGCCGCGAGAGTCGTAGGCTGGATATCGTCCAGCTCGGACAACGGGAAGTCGGAGACCTCATACTCGTCCCCACCACCGAACAGGCTCGATTCGGCCCCACGCGATAGCCAGTCCCGACTGGAATAGAGGTCGATCTGCCAGCCGATCAGTTGCGAAGCGAGACGGACGTTCTGACCGTTGCGTCCGATCGCGAGCGACAGTTGATCCTCGTCCACGATGGCGGTGATCACATGCCTCTCGGAATCCGATATCACCTTGGAGACCTTGGCCGGAGCCAGGGCCCGTCGGGCGAATATTTCCGGGTCCGGGTGCCACGGAACGATGTCGATGCGCTCGCCCGACAACTCCGAAACGACGGCCTGCACCCGGGAGCCCTTGAGCCCGACGCAAGCGCCGACCGGATCTACAGAATCGTCTCTGGACGACACCGCGACCTTCGTCCGACCGCCTGCCTCCCGGACTATCTCCTTGATCTCGACGATGCCCTGATAGATTTCGGGCACTTCGATCGCGAACAGGGCCTTTACGAACAGAGGATCGGCCCGCGACAGGATCAGCCTGGGGCCCCTCGGTGTCTCCTCGAGTTTTCCGAGAACCGCCCGGATCGTTTCACCCTGCCGGAACCGCTCACGCGGATTCTGCTCGCGCCACGGGATCACGGCCTCTGCCTCCCGCACACGATTGAGCATGACGACGATCTTGCCTCGTTCGATCGCTTGCACCTCGCCCGACACGAGGTCGCCCACCATGCCGCTGAATTCTTCGCGAATCCTATCTCTCTCGCCTTCGCGCACCCGCTGGATGATACGCTGCTTCGCGGCCATCACCGCGTTCCGGCCGAAGTCGGAGAACGCAACCGGAATCTCGAGCAGGTCGCCTACCTGGAAGTCCGGGTCATCCCAGCGCGCTTCCTCAAGCGAGGTCTCTCTCGCGGGGTCCTCGACGGTCTCGACGACCTCTTTGAGGACCACGATCTTGATGTCGCCCTCGGGTAGGATCGTGATCTCGGCTTCAACCGGACCGCCAAAACGCCGCGCCAGGGCAGCGTGTATCCCGTCCCTGATGAGGTCATGCAACTCATTGTCTGACAGCGATTTATTCGCTGCCATCACACGAAACGCTTCAACGACCGGTATCTGATCGCTCATTTGACGTCTCTACCCTCCCTGCGCCCTCAAGACTATCCCCTGAACTCGTAGACCAGCGCGGCCTTCGCGATGTCTGACAGCGCTACTTTCGTCTCCTCGCCATCCACATCCAGCAACACCACTTCGCGACCAGCATCGCCCTCGAGTCCGACCAACCGACCGACCACCTGCCGGCTTCCTCCCACCAACTGTCCAAACCCCCGCAGTCGCACCTTCTCCCCGGCAAAGCGGACGTAGTCGCTCGCCTTCGCCAGCGGCCGTTCCACTCCTGGCGACGACACCTCGAGGACCCATTCATCCTCTCCCGACGCCCTCTCCTCCAGGAAACGGCTTATCGCTCTGCTCACTTCGGCGCAGTCGCCCACCGATACGGACGAGTGACCCGGTCGACTGTCGGGGCGGTCCACCCTGAGACGAAGCAGGGGGCGTCGTCGCCCCCCACCGCGTTCCACGGAGACCAACTCGAAGCCGATGCCGGAGACAAACTCCTCCAGATCTCGCTCCAGGCTCGCTGCCATACAGCTGCGCCACCTTTGTTGCGCCCGAAATCCGCGGGCGACCCGCAACAAAAAAGTGGGGCCGATAAGGGTTCCCCACTTCAACATCCTTCCTGAGCCTCCCCGGCTGGCCAGCGCCGGACGGCTATCAACGGGCGTGAACTTAGCAGAGAGGCGACGCTATCGCAATTCCCGCCTCTGCTCGTTGGACCCGGTCACACCGGCTGCGCCTGCACGAGCCCGAGGAAGGCGGCCATCCGTCCCGCACCCGCTCCTTGCGCCCTGTGTGAATACAAATTCACCGGTCCACACCGGGTGCACCATTCGGAACGCTGCACCCGCTCCCGTGACACCCCCGCCAACTGGGCCCTGCGCGCCAGTTCGGCACGCAGATCGAAACGAGTCTGACCGCTTCCGTCCATGGCAAAGGCCCGAAGCACATCACCTCCGACTTCGTAGCAGGTCCCGCAGATGGCGGGTCCGAGGTAGACGGCCACATCACCGGGACGCACTCCGTACCGACGCTCCAGAATCGAGAGACCTGCCTCAAGGATGCCGCCCGCGGCTCCTCGCCAGCCGGCGTGCAGGAGGGCTACGCAACGACCGGAGATATCGGCGACGAAGACCGGAACGCAATCGGCAGCCGTCACAGCCAACAGAATCCCCTGATCAGACGTGATGAGTCCGTCGCCCTCCCCGATCACCCGTGGCCCCCGGGCCTCGTTTGAATCGGCCTCCAGTATCCGGACGCCGTGTACCTGGCGCACCACGACCGAAGAGGCCATGCCCAGCGCACCGCACAGCTTCTCATAGCGGAGCGAAACATCTCTGGAGTGGCCGCCGGTGGTGAGGCCAAAATCCGACTCCGAGCCTGCGCCGGCACCGTCTTTCACGGCCGTGATTCCCGCCCGGATACCAGGGTACAGCGCCTCCCAGCCCTGGAACCGGTGGTAGAACTCGCCGGCAGCACCCTCGGGGCCCGGCAGGCGCAGGCCGCTCAGCAGTCTTCCTCCACACGCTCGATGTTGCCTCCGAGGGCTCGCAGGCGTTCGTCGATGCGTTCGTATCCGCGCTCGATCTGACCGATATTGTGGATTCGACTGACGCCGTCGGCTGCCAGTGCTGCGATCAGCAACGCCATCCCAGCCCTGATGTCAGGGCTCTCGACCGTGGACCCGCGCAGGTGAGAAGGCCCCACCACCACCGCCCGATGAGGATCGCAGAGGATGACCCGACCGCCCATCGCGATCACCTTGTCGGCGAAGTACATGCGTGACTCGAACATCTTCTCGTGGATCAGAATGGTCCCCCTGCATCGGGTTGCGACGACCAGTGCGATCGACATCAAGTCGGCCGGGAAGGCGGGCCACGGACCGTCTCCAAGACTGGGGACCTGGTCACCGAGGTCGGCCTCGATCTCGAGCGACTGCTCGGCCGGAACGTGCAGCTCGGTTCCGTTCAGAACGCAGTGAATGCCCAGTCTTTCGAAGCCAATGCGGAGCGGGTCCATGTGGTTCGGGTCGACGTCCTCGATGGTGAGATCCGAGCCGGTCATCGCCGCGAGGCCGACGACGCTCCCGACCTCGATATGGTCGGAACCGATCCGGTGCGTCGTGCCGCTCAGTTGGTCGACCCCCTGGATCGTGAGCTCATGTGTGCCCGCGCCCTCGATTTCAGCTCCCATCGACCTGAGAAACGCGCAAAGGTCCTGCACGTGTGGCTCCGCCGCGGCATTGCGAAGCCGGGTAGTGCCCGCGGCCGTGACCGCGGCGAGAATCGCGTTCTCCGTTCCGGTCACGGAAGGCTCGTCGAGGAAGATGTCTGCACCGTGGAGCCCGCGGGTCCGCAACTCATATCGGTCTCCGACTTCGACCTCGGCGCCCAGTTTGCCGAGAGCGAGGAAGTGCGTATCGAGACGCCGACGACCGATGACGTCACCACCGGGCGGCGGCAGCACGACGGCGCCCCACCTGGCAAGCAACGGGCCAGCCAGCAGTATCGACGCTCTGATCTTGCGGGATAGCTCCGGGTCGAGTTCCCCGCTGCTCACGCCGCGCGGGTCTACGACCAGGCGCCCATCTCCCTCCCAGCCGACCGCGGCCCCAACGCTTTCCAGCAACTCGATCATCGTGCGCACGTCCCTGATTTCGGGAACGTTCTCGAGGACGACCCTGTCGTCAGCAAGGAGACACCCGGCCAGGATCGGCAACGCGGCGTTCTTGTTCCCGGCTGGCTTGAACCGACCGCTCAGTGTGGCGGGCCCCTCGATCCGGTAGTGCATCGTCACCCCTGCATAGCGTCGTTCGGGTTGCGTCCGCTCCGCGTGTGCGCAGGCAAGGTAGGACAGGTCCCTCGGCCCCGGCAACGCACTTTCCCCGCGTCTTGACAGGTTTTCCGAGAGTCCTCTATGCTTCTTCGATAGCGCGCGGCGGCTCGGGCCGCGCCACCGGCCCCATCGCGAGATGACGGCACCATGACGCTCACGGAATACTTGGCCGAGGACCGGGTCGTCACCGACATTCAGGATGACGACGTCCGGGGCATCCTCAAGCAGCTCCTGGCCCCGGTAGCAGGCCGCGGCCCGGCAGGGACCACGGAGAGAGTGCTGGCCGCTTTGCTCGCACGGGAGAAGGTGCTCAGCACCGGTATCGGGCACGGCATTGCGATTCCCCATGCGATCAGTTCTTCCATCGCTGAACCCCAGGTGCTCCTTGGGATTTGTCCGGACGGGGCGGACTACCGATCGGTGGACGGGGAACCCGTTCACGTGTTCTTCGTACTTCTGTCGCCACCCGACCGGGCGAGTCACCATACAAGGCTCCTCGCGCGAATCGCCCGACTCGGGAGGGATCCCGATTTCCTGACGGGATTGCGAAGGTGCACCGACCCCACGTCCGCGATCGAGCACATCGCGCAGTATGAGCGGACACACGCCTGATGGACCCGCGCGGCGGAGACGTCCAGGCGAATCGTTCTGTTCCGTGGCCCACATCGTGCGATCCAAGGCGCTAGAAAGTTGTCATACGGGGGCTTTGGGGGCATCTTGACCCGATCGTTCCCTTCATGGAACCGGGAGGTTCGGTGACCTTCTACGAGATATTGGTCATCATATCGCTGATCCTGTGGATCGTGCTCAGTCTCGTCGCGATATTCGGCTTGCTCGCGTTGCTGCCCAGGCTGTTCAAGGCGCTGCGCCAGATCGACGAATTGACGGGGGATTTCCTCAGAAAGGCGCTACCTGTACTCGACCAGTCGCAGTTGCTGCTGGACCAGGTCGGCACCGTGGCCACGTCGCTGGTAGACGACGTGGAGCGCATCGATCGTACGGTCATTCGCGCGACGAGTTCGGTGGAGAGCATGGTGGAGTTGGCTGAGGACCGAGTGTCGGAGATCAACGCTCTCCTCGAGGTAGCCGTCGAGGAAGCGGAGGACACGTTCTTCTCCACCGCGGCGATCATGCGCGCGCTCAGACTCGGCGGCCGAGGCAGGAAGAAGCGCAGACAAACGCGCGCGGAGCGCAGGCGCCTGGGTTGAGCGGTAGAGCACTCGTCGGAAGCGTCGCGCTGGCGGCGGCTCTAGTTCTCTTCGTGCCCGACACGGCTTTCGCCTGGGGACCGGCAACGCACACCCAGATCGGGATCGAAATCCTGCGGTCCCTCGATCTCTTCCCCACCTCCATCTCGGCTGTCCTGGCCCGGTATCCGATCGATTTCCTGTACGGAAGCCTTGCGGCGGATATCTCGATGGCCAAGAAGTATGCGCCGGTCGGACGGCACTGCCACCATTGGCACGTGGCACGCGAGATCTATCGGGCGGCAGGAGACGACGAGCGCTTACGCTCCGCCATGACCGGGTACCTCTGCCACCTCGCCGCAGACGTCCTGGCGCACAACACGTTCGTACCGCGAATGCTGACACTCACCCCGTCCACTCGAGCACTCGGGCATTCGTATTGGGAACACCGGATGGACGTCGACGTCGGCCCGGAGTACGCGCAGCTTGCCCGCTGGATCGTCACCCGATTCGACCACTCGGGAACCGACGCCCTGTTTCACAGGGTGCTCTCCAGTACCCTGTTCACGTTCTCGACGAACCGGCGGATCTTTCGTGGAATGATCCGGATATCGGGAAACGAGAGCTGGCATTCGATCTTCGACACCGTCATCGATAACTCGCGCTGGGACCTGGATCCGACGGAAGTGGTACACTATCAGCGGCATGGATTCGAAATGGTGGCCGACTTCCTTCTCCGGGATGACCTGTCGCGGGCCGCGGCGGAGGATCCGATCGGAGACCAGAGCCTGAACGACGCCAAGAAGATTCGCCGTCGCGTCCTCCTGGCCGAGGGCTGGCAGAGTCCGGAGGCGATACTCGCCACGGCGGACGACCATTTCCCCCTTCCCTCGGGAGCGACCCTTCTGTGGGAGGAGAAGGGGGAGGCCAACCGGGAAGCCATCGACTCCGTGGAACGCGCGATTCGAGAAGGTGGGACTGCGGCCCCACCAGAACTGGACGCGATCTTCGGCTGACGCGCTAGGGACGCGAGTAAACTTCCCTGCCACCCACCATCGTCAGGTCCACTCTGACATCGAGCATCCGGTCGGGTCCAACCGCGAAGGGACTCTCGCTGAGCACCACGATGTCGGCCAGAAGGCCCGGCCGAAGGGTTCCCGTCTTGTCGTCCCAGAATCCCGCCCACGCCGCGGACTCGGTATAGCCACGCAACGCTCTCTCCACATCGATCTTCTGCTCTGGCACCCACCCCCCCGGATTGGAGCGGTCAAGGGTGCGCCGGGTGACCGCCGCGTACACTCCGAGCAGAGGATCGAGGGGAGCCACCGTCCAGTCAGATCCGAATGCGACCACTGCACCTGAGTCCAGGAGCGATCGGAATGCGTAGGTCAGCCGGGCTCGATCCTCACCGATCCGCCGCTCGGCCCAGCGACCGTCATCGATCGCGTGGTAGGGCTGCATCGCCGCCACGACCCCGAGCCGCTCGAACCGGTGGACATCGGACGCTCCCAGGTGCTGGGCATGCTCGATGCGATATCGGCGGTCCCTCGGACCGTTTTCCGCCTCCAAACCCTCGTAGAGGTCCAGCAGCATGCGGATCGCCCGATCGCCGATGGCGTGAATGGCGACCTGCAGTCCCCCGTCATCCGCCTTGGCGACCTGCTTCCCCAGTTCCTCCATCGAGGTGACGAAGAGTCCGGAATTGCCCGGTTCATCGCTGTACGGAGTCTCGAACAAGGCGGTCCCGGATCCGAGCGAACCATCCACGAAGCCCTTGAGCCCGCCGATACGCAACCAGTCATCGCCATTACCGGCGCTTTCCACCCGGTCGATCAGCGAATCGACCGTGGACAGGGGGACGTAGGCATATACTCGCAACGTGAGATCGCCTGAGCGGCGCGCGCGTTCGTAGGTCTCGAGGTCCTCCCAGGAGCCCATATCAGTCACACCCGTCACACCCAGTGACGCCGCGTGCCCCATGGCCGCGAGGAGAGCCGAGTCACGCTGCGCCGCCGAAGGCCTCGGAATATGAGCCGCCACAACTGGCATGGCCTCATCCTTGAACACGCCGGTCAGACGACCCGACGCATCGCGGACGACTTCACCGCCAGCCGGCGAAACGATGTCCGCGGCCACTCCGGCCACCTCGAGAGCCCTGGTATTTGCCAGTGCCATGTGCCAGTCCAGCCGCGTGACGAACACCGGATTGTCCGGAGTGATACTGTCTATCCAGGACCGATCCGGAAGCTCTCCCCCCCACATCTCGTGGTCCCAATCCCCGCCCAGGATCCACTCGCCTTTCTCCAGCCGCTCGGCGTACTCCGCCAGCCGGCGGGCGAACTCGTCCGGACTGTCCGCGTCCCGGAGATCGACGGCGGAGAGGCGAAAACCCCCGTCCAGGAAATGCGTGTGCGTGTCGATGAAGCCGGGCATCGCGAAACGACCGTCGAGCTCGACCACCCTGGTGTCCGGACCGATCCTGCTGCGGATCATGCTCTCCGACCCGACCGCTTCGATCGTCCCGTCCACGACCGAGATCCCGGCAGCCCATGGACGGTCGGCCTCTCCCGTCCACACTTCTCCGCCAACCACGACCAGATCGGCTGGGGACTGCCCACAGCCGCCGGTGGATACCACCATCATGGCGATACCCACCAGCCACGGGCTCCGCAACAACTCCGTGAGCCTGTCATTCACGATTTCTCCTGGCGGCAGAGGATCATGCGGGCCGGAGTCCCGCGTGCGCGACCATGACTTTGCGCCTGACACCGTCCATGAACTCGATCTCGGCGCGGGTCAGTCGACCTTCGCCCGTGATCGAGAGGACCTGCCCGTCGCCAAACCTGGGGTGGACGACCCTCGATCCGGCTTCGAGCCGAAGCTCTTCCTGCGAGTCGGAGTAGTCGTAGCGGAGGGCACCCTGCCCTTCGGACTGGGATGGGCGCTTTCCGCCGCGATGCCAGTCAAAGGACGACCCCCCGCTACCCGCCCAACCGACTCCGCTGCTGACCGATCGAGTCGGATCTCCGAATCCTCCAACTTCGATTCCGGCTCGAGGGCCACGCGGCGTCTTTCGCGCGCTACCGCGCCGCGTCGAGAGACTACCCTGGCCCATGGTCTGTGACCGGTACTGAACGGGACCCTCCGGCAGTTCCTGGAGGAAGGAAGAAGGCTCGGCGCGCATCTCACTTCCGTATCGCCACCGACGATCCGCGTGCGTGATGAACAGTCGATCTTCCGCGCGGGTCACCCCGACGTAGAACAATCGGCGCTCCTCTTCGAGCTCCTCTCGACTCTCCATCGCTCGCGCCAGCGGGAACAGACCGTCCTCCATTCCGACCAGGAACACCACGGGGAACTCGAGGCCCTTGGCGTTGTGAAGCGTCATCAGGGTAATCCCGGACTCCCGGTCGTCGTAGTCGTCGATATCGGCGTGCAGAGCCGCTGACTGCAGATACAGTTCGAGGTCGGTCGAGTCTGGCATCGCATCCTCGACCTCGGCTGGATCGAAGGCCGCCGCGGCAGCCAGCAACTCCGTCACGTTGGCGATCCTGTCCGCCCCGTCTTCCTCGGTCTCGAGAGCCGGGACCATCCCGAAGCTGCGAATGCACTCGCGGATTACCTCCTCCGTCGTCCCCTCGCGAGCCAACTCCGCCAGTGCGCTGATCCCGGCGGCGAAGTCCTCCAGTGACCGTGCCCCTGCCGGGGGAAGGCCATCCAGGGTCTTGGCCATCTCTGCCGCCGCGAGCAGTGTGATGGACCGTGCTGCCGCCGACTCGCGGAGCCTGTCGAGGGTCACTCCACCCACACCCCGTCGCGGCCAGGATACGGCGCGGGCAAAGGCCGCCTCGTCGGCCGGATTCACCGCCAGCTGAAGGTACGACAGCACGTCCTTGATCTCCCGGCGCTCGTAGAAGCGTACTCCTCCCACGATGCGATACGGAATCCTGGCGCGTCTCAACGCTTCTTCGAACGGCCTCGACTGGGCATTCGTTCGATACAGGACCACGTGGTCCTCGAACCCTCGGCCTGCCCCGCTCGACTGTATTTCGGCCACCACCCAGTGAGATTCCGCTCTCTCGTCCGCCACCCGTATGACCTGGACGGGATCGCCGGCCGGTCGCCGGGTTCGCAGTCGCTTTTCCTTGCGATCCCTGTTGTTGGCGATCACGGTATTGGCGACCTCGAGGATCGAAGGGGTGGAGCGGTAGTTCTCTTCCAGCCGCACCACTTCAGCCCCGGGGAAGTCACGTTCGAAGTCGAGGATGTTCCTGATATCCGCGCCACGCCACCCGTAGATCGACTGGTCGTCATCCCCCACGACACAGATGTTGCCATGCCCCGCGGCCAACCGCTTGACGATGCGATACTGCGCGTGATTCGTGTCCTGGTATTCGTCCACCAGCACGTGGCGGAACCTCGACGCGTATCGGTCTCCCACCTCGGGCACACCCTCGAGTAACCGCGCGGCGTTGGCCAGCAGGTCGTCGAAGTCGTAGGCGTTCGATCGGGCCAGAATCCGCTCGTACGCCGGATAGACGCGGGCAGTCGCCTTGGCCGCGAGGTCGAATGCCGATGCCGCATATTCGTCGGCCGAAACGAGTGCGTTCTTGGCGTCCGAGATCCGAGCGCGTATGAGGTTGGGGGACCAGCGCTGTGTGTCGAGATCCGCCTCCTCCATCGCGCGCTTGATGGCTCTCAGGGTGTCATCTTCCGCGTAGATCGTGAAATTCGCGCCCCGTTTGAGCCGGTCTCCCTCGCGCCTCAGAAGGCGGGCGGCAATCGAGTGGAACGTCCCAACCCAGAGCCCCCTGGGCTCCTCGCCGAGAAGATCCGCGATCCTCTCCCGCATCACGCCGGCAGCCTTATTGGTGAACGTGACGGCCAAGATATGCTCCGGCCGTTCGCCATCCTCCTGGATCAGGCGCGAGACGCGCGCCGTCAGGACACGTGTCTTGCCGGAGCCGGCTCCCGCCAGAATCAGCAGGGGGCCGGCTCCATACTCCACCGCATGTCGCTGTTCCGGATTCAGAGCCAGGCCGGTCACGCGTCCGGTCCTGCCAGCGGGAGGGAGAGGGCGAAACTCGCCCCCGTTTCGGTCGGCTCGAGAGTGACGGATCCCTTGTGCGCCTGCACGAAGATCCTTCGCACCAGGGAGAGCCCGACGCCCCACCCACCCTGCTTGGTCGTCACGCCTACGTCGAACAGGCGAGCCCGCACGGCCGGGTCGACGCCGGGACCGTCGTCGTCGAAACGGATCCTCGCCAGTCCATCCGCGACCCCCAGCCAGGTGACTCCTATTCTGCCATCCCGACCTGCCAGCGAATCGAGAGAGTTCTTGAATAGGTTCTCGAACGCCCACTCGAGGAGCGTCTCGTTGCCCAGGACCAGGGGAGCGTTCTCGGGAATCTCGATCTCGAGCCTGACCTGCTCGCGCATCGACGGCATGCGCGCCCCGAAATAGCGACTGACCCGTCCGACGACCTCATGCAGCGAAACCGGTCGCAGCGCGGGACGGCGCCCGATAAGCTCGAACCGGCGCGACACCTTCTCGAGCCGCCTTACGTCGTCCTCCATTTCGGCAAGGACCCTGATTCCGTCCGGGCGCACGGCCTCCCGAGGAGCGGTAGCGTCCAGCAGCTCCAGCCAGCCGACCAGGGAGCTGAGCGGAGTCCCCATCTGGTGGGCCGACTCGCGCGCCATGGCGGTCCAGATGCGCTCCCTCTCGCTGCGCGAAGAGGTGCGGATCATCCAGATCCCGGTACCCACGACGCCGAGAAGAAGCACCGCCTGCAGCCAGGGAATCCATCTCAACCGCCGCAGGTACAGTGGGTCGCCGTAGTGCACGACGAAGTTTCGCTCCGGGTCCACGAGGGGCGGGTTCTTCTCATCCAGGCGCTGCATGTAGCGCTGCACTCGCTCCACCGCCGCCGGATCATCGAGCTCGGCTTTGAATGGCAGGTTGAGAACCGTTGTGGGGTTTCCCTCGAGATCGGTCTGAACGACTGGAATCCCGAGATCGCGAAGCTGGAAGATCAGGTTGAGCTCGCCCTCCGCCGTCATCCCCTCGGGGGACGCCACGGCCTGGACCACCTGAAAGTAGATGCGGCTGAACACCGCCGCGTTGGCCCGCATCTCCTGGGACAGCTGCCAGGTATAGGCGAGGTAGGAGACCAGAACCGCTGAGAACGCGGCGACGATGCCGATCGGTACCAGTCGCCGGATCACGAGATCGTCAGCCGCTCCTGTCGGACGTAATCACGCAGGGCCTCCGGGACGAGCACGCTGCCGTCCTTCTGCAGGTTGTTCTCCAGCAGCGCAACGATGGTTCGCGCGAGGGCCACCGCGGACCCGTTCAGCGTATGAACCGGAGCCGGCTTGCCCTTCCCCTCCGGTCGATATCGGATATCCGCCCGTCGAGCCTGGTGGTCGGTGTACGAGGAGCAACTGGACACTTCCAGCCATTTCCCCACTCCGGCAGACCAGACCTCCAGGTCATACGTGATCGCATTGGAGAAGCCGAGATCTCCGGCGGCCAGGAGGATTCGCCGATACGGGAGTTCCAGCCGTTCGAGCACGGTCTCGGCATGGCGCGTGAGGCGCTCCAGTTCATCCGGCGAGTCCTCCGGCCGGGTGAAGCGCACGAGCTCGACCTTGTCGAACTGGTGGACCCGGAGCAGGCCTCTCGTGTCGCGGCCCGCCGCGCCTGCCTCACGCCGGAAGCACGGCGTGTACGCGACGTACGCTCGCGGCAGATCTCTCCCATCCAGGATCTCCCCACGATGCATGTTGGTCACCGGGACCTCCGCAGTGGGGATGAGGAACAGGTCATCCGGTTCGGTGCGGTATTGATCTTCCTCGAACTTCGGAAGTTGCCCGGTGCCGATGAGGCAGTCCCGGTTCGTGACCAAAGGAGGCGCGACTTCGACATAGCCGTGCTCGACAGTATGAATGTCGAGCATGAAGTCGATGAGTCCCCGACTGAGGCGGGCCCCGGCCCCGACCAGCAGGGGAAATCCCGACCCGGCAATCTTGGCCCCGCGCTCCAGGTCGAGGATCCCGAGATCGGCCCCGATTTCCCAGTGTGGCCGTGCCTCGCACTCCAGCTGTGGCAACGCGCCCCACTCCCGGACCACCTCGAAGTCTCCCTCGCCGCCTGCTGGGACCCGGTCGTCCGGTACGTTGGGAATGGCCAGGAGCTGTGTTCGGAGGGCCTCCGCGACTTGCTGCAGATCTCCGTCCAGAACGCGAATCCGGTCCGCTACCTGCTGCATGTCCGCGATCAGGTCGGTCGTCTCGGCCCCGTCCCGTTTGCGAGTTCCGATCTCCCGAGACACGTCGTTGCGGCGCGCCTTGAGAACCTCCACCTCCGAAATCACTTCCCTACGGCGGGCATCCAGCGACAGGGCCCGATCCAGGGCCTCCTGGATTCCCGGATCCGCTCGGCGGGCCAGACGCTCCCGCGCCTCGTCCCCCCCCGTGCGAAACGCCCGGAGATCGAGCACCTACTCCTCTGCCCCCGGTACCAGGGTCCGCTTCTCGCAGTTGGGATTCACGAGGTGGCGGAACGAGACCGTACCCTCGTCGCCATCGAGTGCCAGGATCTCGATCTTCGCGAAACGTCGGCAACGGATATTGCCCAGGGCTGGATCCCGGCGGCTGCGGGCGGCAAAGACGTCACCGACTGCGACCGGCACGGACTCCAGCCGCACGTACCCGCCCTCGGGTGCCTCGGTGAGCGCTTCGAACGCAAGAGCAACGAGCTGGAGCCCCGAGTCCTCGTCCTCCTCGATGAGGGCGCCTCGCGGCCACCAGAGGGTGCTGCCGTCCTCAGCGATCTCGAACACGAAGTCCCAGCCCGAAAAC
Organism: uncultured Gemmatimonadota bacterium; assembly: GCA_964458875.1. Classification (GTDB taxonomy): domain Bacteria; phylum Gemmatimonadota; class Gemmatimonadetes; order Palauibacterales; family Palauibacteraceae; genus Benthicola. The sequence goes on along the minus strand of CAYWLF010000034.1, from coordinate 509 downwards.
TGATCCGTCCGCACCGACTCTCCAGTAATGATGTCGAACGCCGACGGTTCGTCGAGCGACCCGGTGGTGACGTCCACCATCATCGCTTCGCGCGTCTCGTCGGGAACCGGGATCAGGGCCGGCTCGGTGCTGTTGCCACAAGCGGTCAGGCCCACAATGGCGGCCAGACTCACGATCGGAATATATCGAATCACAAACAATGAAGGCTCCTCTCAAGTGCTCCTCGGCGGAAAGATAGCAGAGTTTCTCCCCGGCGCGAGGTCCAGTACCTTGCTCTGCATGCCCAGTTACTCGCATCAGCGCGCCCTGTTCCCCTTAGTCGAGCCCTGACAGCTCCTTGACCGAAATGAACGCAGCGGATTGCTACGCCGTGGTCCTGGCGGGCGGAGAGGGAAGCCGATTCTGGCCTGCCTCCCGGCCCGATCGGCCCAAGCAGTTGCTGGCGCTCGGGAGTCCCCGCCCCCTGATCCAGGATACGCTGGAGCGGGCGCAGGCCCTGGTCGGACCCG
>CAYWLF010000033.1:0-14576 GCA_964458875.1 uncultured Gemmatimonadota bacterium | reverse complement strand
GTCGCGGATCACTCGCTTCCGCTCGGGAGTCCACCGCCGGTCGGCTATGCCGGCACCCGCGAGGTGCACGACTGAGCCGTAACCAGATACGGCTTCGGGATCTAGTTGACCCGTTTCCGGATTCCAGGGGACGCTGGTGGCACCGTCGGTTCCCGCGGGCCGGCTCGTCTCCCGCACCAGCCGGCACACTCGATGCCCCGTGGACGTCAACCTCGCCGTGAGAGCCGTCCCCACCAGACCGCTCGATCCGGAAACGAGGATGCCCTTCTCGCTGTTTCGCACGTCCATTCGTTCACCCTCGAGGTCGTGTGCTGTCGGTCTGAGTATGCATCCCGGAAAGTCTAGCCCTGTCGGCGCCAATCGTTATGATACGATGCATAATGCGTATCCTGCACCTTGCCGACGTACACCTTGGCGCCTCGTTCGCGTCTTTCGGTCCGCACGCTGCGGAGCGGTCTGAGGCCGTGCTCCGCGCATTCCGCGACCTTCCGGAGATTGCGCGAAAACACGAGGTCCACGCGGTGGTGGTCGCGGGCGACCTGTTCGACAGTCCCCGGCCCGGAGAACGGATCGCGGCCGAGGCGCGGGAGATCTTCCGCCGCCTGCTCGAGGTAGTGCCGGCCGTATTCATGGTGCCGGGCAACCACGACCCACTGGTCATCCCCGGCCCCTATGCTGACCTCCCCGCGGCCGCTCACGTCTTCAGCGCTCCCGATCCGGGCGATCCTGTGCGTGTCGAGACGGAGGCCGGGCTTCTGCACGTATACGGCTTCGCCTACGACTTCGCGCACGAACCGGACCCGCTCGCCCGGTTCCGCCGAGTGGAGGCGGAGGGCACACACGTAGCCTTGCTGCACGGAGCCGTACGCGATGCTCCCCATTGGTCCGGCGGAGATTCTCTGCGCCTCGCCGGACCTGAGCTCGCGAAGCTCGACGTCGACTACATAGCGCTGGGCGACTATCACCGGTTCCGCCCGCCCGCCGAGTTCGCCGCGGACGGATCCGTCCCCGCCTGCTACAGCGGTTCCTTCGCCGCACTCGATCACACCGAGAGTGGGCTGCGGGGCCTCGTGCTAGCCGAGGTGTCGGCGGACTCGGCCCCGGTCGTTCGACTGCTGCCCTCAGACGTTCCGCCCGTGCAGGCCATCGCGGACCTGGATGTCAGCAACTGCGCGGACGACCTTGAGATCGTCGACAGGGTGGCCGAACTCGTGGAGGAGGGCTCGCTCCCCGTCGTGACACTGTCCGGGCAGACCGAATTCGCGGTCGATCCTGATCGGGTACAGGCTGGACTGGCGGCGCGGTTTCCGTTCGCGCGAGTTCGGGATCGTACCCAGTACTACGACTCAGCAACCCTTGCTGAGTTGGCAGCGCGCGATGATGTCGTCGGACACGTGGCGCGGCTCGGCCTCGATCGGATTCGTGACGGCGCCGATGACGCAGAGGTCGGCCTGCGCGAACGAGCCCTCCGGAAGGCACTGCGCGCTATGGGCGTCACGTGAGTCGACCACGGTTCGAGGCCGTCGAGCTCGAGTACGGATGTCATTCCGGGCGGTTCGATCTCCCCGATGACGGCCGACCCGCGGTGATCGCGGGCCGCAACGGGTCGGGCAAGACCACCCTCCTCGAGACCCTCCTTCGGTCCCTGTATGGATTCGCGCGCCGGAAACCGGAGGAAAGGCGACTGCTGGAGCTTCGGCGACCGTGGTCTGGTAGGCCGGCCGAGGCACAGGTATGGCTCCGGGCCGCAGACGGCGGTCGATACGCCGTGCACCGCGACTTTGCGAGCGATACGGTCGTCGCCCGCGATGAGTCCACCGGGAACGAGGTCTTTCGCGGCGACGGGAATCCCGTTGGCGCTCGCAGCGAGAGCCGACACTACCAGGATCTGGTCAGGGAGTGGATCGGATTCGGTACCCTGGAGCCCTACCGAGGGACCGCCTGGATCGCGCAGGGTGAGCTGGTGGACACGAAGCTCGACGATGAACTCCTCCGCGCAGCCGCCGGAACGCACCGCAGGGTCGAAGCGGCCCTCAAGGAACTCCGGGACGCCTTTCAGGCTCTGACGCGTGAACCGCTTGAGCACGGGGGGCGGGGCAAGAGACGTTCACGCGAGCTAGAGGACCTGCGCGAAGCGGCCGACGTCGTAGGCGAACGGCTCGTAACGGCCCGTGGTGCCAGGGAAAGAAGGCGACCGCTTCGTGAGCGAGCGGGCGAGATTCAGTCAGTACTCGGCGGCCTCGATTCGGAGATCAGTCTGTTGGAAGCCGCCTACCGTCCGATCACGGAGCGGAGGACGCTGCTCGCCGAGAGCAAGGAAGCCGAAGCGCGTCTCGCGGCTCTCCTGGAGGCCATTCGTTGGCTCGAGGAGGCGGCCAGCGAGGTCGCGCGAGCGGAGGTGGAAGCGACCAGTGCGGAACTCGGCGGTCGCTATCCCGCGGACTTCGAGGCGCGGCTCGGCCAGGCTGAAGTCCTGTGGGACCAGCTGGAGACCCTGGCGAACCGACCGTCTGATCCTGTTGGATCGGATGCGGACCGCCCGAGTCTGTTTCGGTCCCCGATCGCCATCTCGGGCGCCGGGTTGGTGGTGGTGGGAGGAACAGTCGCTTTGGCGCTGTCCGCTGCAGTGGGAGGGGTACTGGCGATCGGCGGGGCGTTCCTCCTCGTGGCCGCCTTGTGGCTGACTCGATCAGGAGGCGATGCGGAAGCCCGGGCCGCGGATCTGTCCCACCACCGGGACGGGGAAACAGAATCGGTGCGATCACGCTTGATGTCGGTCGGGGAAGGGATCCCCGTACCCGAACTGATGGCGGATAACGCCGCTGAGCACCGTAGCAGGTTTCGTCAGCAGGCGGTTTCCCGGGCCGCCGTTCTCCGGGCGCACGAGCGGTTTGACGAGGCAGAGAAGAACGCCTCCCGGCTCCTGGAGCCGGCCGCTTCCTCCCCTGAGTCGCCCCGCTTGGACGTGCATCGGCACCTCCAGGCGGCGAGAGAGGATTCGAGGACCGCCCTAGCGCGACTTCAGCTGCGCCTCGAAGAGCAGCCCGCCACCCCGCTGCTTCCGGATGGCGTCGAACCCACCGTGCCAGCGGTGGAAGCGGCGCGTGACCATCGGCGGGCCCGTAGGGATGCCCTGAGTGAGGAAAAGTCCAGCCTCGATCTCGAGATCAGAGACCTGGATCGGGCATCCGAGGACGTGTTCCCACTGGAACGCGAACTGTCTGGATTGCGCGATCGAGTCCTCGAGGCCGAGTCGGAAGTCTCGGTCCGACGATCGGCCTGGGAGCTCGTGCGCGACGCGTACGAGCAGTTTCGAGCCACGGACCAGGACCGGCTCCTCTCGGCGGTCAACCGGAGGCTCGACCGGCTCTCCGGTGGACGGCTGGGCCCCGTGACCGCCGCCGGAGACCTGGCGTCCGCCCGGATCGGCCTGGCCGGACGGGACGTGCCGCTGGATTCACCGCCTCTCAGCTTCGGAGAGAGACACATCGTACTGCTGGCGATCCGGCTGGGTGCCGCAGACTTCCTGTCCGGCGAGGGCACTTACCACCCGCTGCTGGTGGACGAGCCCTTCACGCACCTGGACGAAGTGCACGCCCGCGAGGTTTGGAGCCTGCTCCAGATACTCGCGAGAGACAGGCAGGTGATCATCACTACGCAGGATCGACTCGTGCTCGACCACCTCGGTCTCAAGCCGGACCTGGATCTCTCATCCGCGAACGAGCCGGATCGTGTAGGGTCTGCGGCGGCGAAGCCCAGGCCCGCCCGCAAAGTCAGCGAGGCGAAGGAAGTCTCGGAAGATTCCCCGGTCTCTCCGGCCCCGGCACAGGTCCAACTCGAGCTGGGCTGAGTCAGAACGACAGGCTGCACGGTCCGCTTCTTCCCTTTCGACCCCCGCCAGGCGATTCTTGTGCTCCGCTGCGGGCAACTGCAACGGATCAAAGCTCGGACGTGTTGTAACAAGGTCTGAATGTCGGTCTGATCAGCGGTGGCGAGGTTGCGTTGATACTTTCGGATACATCGATCCGCCGGCCCGTGCTCACAAGCATGGTCGCGGCGGCCCTGGTTCTGTTCGGGTTCCTGAGCTTCACCCGGCTCTCCGTTCGGGAACTCCCGGACGTGGACCCACCGATCGTCTCCGTATCGGTCTTCCTGCGCGGCGCCAATCCGCGCGTGATGGAAACGACGGTCACCGACATTCTCGAAGAAGAGCTCAGCACCCTGCCCGGCGTGCGGACGCTGACTTCGTCCAGCGGAGAGCAGAGCAGCAACGTCACGATCGAATTCACGCTCGACCGTGACCTCGAGCTGGCTGCCCAGGACGTCCGCGACAAGGTCGCCCGGGTTCGGGGACGCCTGCCGCAGGACATCCTGGAGCCGGTGGTCGCCAAGCAGGAGGCGGACGCCCAGCCATTCATGTGGATGGCCGTGGCCGGCGACAACTACGATCTGCTGCAGCTCTCCGACATCGCGGATCGGGTGGTCAAGCGACGCCTGCAGTCCCTTCCGGGTGTCGGCCGGGCCCAGATCGCCGGCGAGCGCCGGTACTCGATGCGGGTGTGGCTCGAATCGAGAGAGCTGGCGGCGAGAGGGCTCACCGTCCAGGACGTCATCGCGGCGATACGTACTCGAAACGTCGAGGTGCCGGCGGGTCGAATCGAGTCGGAGAGGCGGGAGTTCACGGTTCGTTCACTCGGCGAGCTCAAGACCCCCGATGAGTTCGGCGCCCTGGTGGTTTCCAGCGCGAACGGCCAAGTGGTGCGGCTCCGGGATCTCGCTCGGGTGGAACTGGGGGCCGAGAACGACCGTTGGTCGCTCCGCTACAACGGCGAGTCGGCGGTGGCGATTGGCGTGGTTCGCCAGTCCAAGGCCAACCTGATCGAAGTGTCGGACGCGGTCCGGGCCGAACTTCCCGCCATCCAGGCGGCGCTTCCTCCCGGAATCTCGATCAACATCGGCTTCGACCAGGCCCTGTTCGTTCGTCGTTCGATTCAGGAGGCAGAGGAAACGCTGGTCTTGGCCGCGATCCTCGTCGTGTTCATCATCTTCGTCTTCCTGCGCAATTTCAGGGCGACGATCATCCCCGGACTGGCAATCCCGACCTCGATCATGGCCGCTTTCGGGGTCCTGTACGCCCTCGGATTCACGATCAACAACTTCACGCTGCTGGCGCTCATCCTGGGGATCGGGATCGTGGTGGACGACGCGATCATCGTCATGGAGAACGCATACCGGCACCAGGAGGAGCTGCACGAGGATCCCGTCTCGGCGGCTATAAAGGGCACACGGGAAATTGCGTTCGCCGTCATCGCGACGACCGTGGCGTTGGTGGCCGTGTTCACGCCCCTGGCGTTCCTGCAGGGTACGGCCGGGCGGCTGTTCAACGAGTTCGGGATCGCGCTCGCCGGCGCTGTGATCGTGTCCAGCTTCGTGGCCCTCACGCTTACGCCCATGCTGAGCGCGAAGATCCTTCGGGTACCGGCCTCCCACGGGAAGTTGTTCCTGGCGTTCGAGCGCACGTTTGAAGGGATTGCGAAGCTGTACCAGAAGACCCTGGCCATCGCGATCCATCACCGTTTGCTGGTGGTGGGAGTTGGGGTCGCGTCGGTCCTGCTCGCGGCCTTCGTGTTCACGCAGCTGGAGCGAGAGTTCCTCCCGCCCGAGGACCGCGGCGCCATCATTACTTTCCTGGTGGCGCCCGAGGGATCGTCGCTCGAGTACACGGAGGGCTACCAGGTGCAGGCGGATGCGATTCTCGCCAGCGTTCCCGAAGTCGTGAGTTACTTTAGCATCACGGGCTTTTTCGGGGGAGTGAACAACGGGATCATCTTCGCCCGGTTGGCGGACTGGGCAGACCGCGAGAGAAGCGTGGACGAGGTTCTCGCCGAGATCCGGCCGCAGATGTTCGGGATTCCGGGGCTGTTCGCGTTCGCCAGCGCCCCGGCCGCCATCGGCTTCGGGAGCCCGGTGAACTACGTGGTGCGCCATCCCGATTTCGACTCTCTTGCGGTCGCGATGGATCGAATGACCGCTCGTGCCAGGCAGATCCCGGGCCTGCTCAACGTCGACACCAACCTGCGGGTCAACAAGCCGGAGCTCACGGTGAGTTACGAGCGCGATCGCGCGGAGGACGCCGGGGTCGCCATAGCCGACGTGTCCAACGCCCTGCAGGCCATGCTCGGAGGCCAGCGGATCAGCACGTTTACACGCGAAAACAAGCTATACGACGTCATCGTGCAGCTGGAACCGTCGGAGCGTGCGACTCCCGGGGACATGTCCGGGATCTATGTACGCGGAAGGCAGGGAACGCTCGTCTCGCTGGATGCCGTCGCACGCGTGGATGAGGGCATCGGGCCGCGTCAGCTCAACCACTTCGACCGGGTACCGTCGTTCACGCTCACGGCGGCCCTGCAACCCGGGCTGACCCTCGGCCAGGCCATCGATTCGCTGAACGCCGTGGCGGCCGAGGTTCTGCCCGCGGGAAGCTCGACCGCCCTGGCCGGTGAGTCCCGGGAACTGGAGGAGAGTGGAAACGCCCTCTACTTCGCCTTCGTCCTCGCGCTGATCGTGGTGTATATGGTGCTCGCCGCGCAGTTCGAATCGCTCGTCCACCCGTTTACGGTGCTGCTCGCCGTTCCCCTGGCCGTAACCGGAGCCCTGGTGACGCTGCTGGTTGCGGGTTCGACGCTGAACCTGTTCAGCCAGATCGGGATGATCCTCCTGATCGGCATCGTGACCAAGAACTCGATTCTCCTGGTGGAATACGCGAATCAGCTCAAGGGCCGCGGATTGAACAGCGTCGAGGCCATGCTGGAAGCCGGTCGCATTCGCCTGCGTCCCATTCTCATGACTTCTGTCGCCACGATCTTCGCCCTCATGCCCATCGCCCTGGGGCTGGGAGCCGGTGCGGCGAGCCGACGTCCCCTGGGTTACGCCGTGGTTGGGGGGCTGATTTTCTCCACTGTTCTCACGCTCTACCTCGTGCCGTCCGTGTACACGCTGTTCGACGCGCTGGGGGCGCACCTCCGAAGCCGAAAGGCGGCGGTCGACCCGGTCAAGCCCCTGCGATCGCCGGAGCCGGAGGCATCATGATGCGGGTGCGCATGATTCCGACCCTCTGGGCCCTGGCGACTCTTGCCTGGTTTGCGGGCCCTGAAGCGGCCCGAGCGCAGCTCGCCACCGCGCTGCCGAGGCCTTCGGGGGCCGCGGGTCTGCTGGACGAGGGGCTGTCTCCCCTTGGTGCAACGCCGACCGAGCAAGCGGCGCCGGATTCCGTTCTCACGGTCACTCTCTCCGAGGCGCTGCAGCTGGCGGCGAATGTCGACCCCAACTACGTGGCGGCCCTGCGAGAGGTGGGAGACGCGGATTGGGTGCGACGACAGGCGTGGATGGCGTTCGTCATTCCGAGCGCACAATTCCGGTGGTCCTGGAATCGCTTCTCCTCGCCGCAGTTCAACATCGGCACTGGTGATCCCACGGACGAGCTCACGACAGCCAGTCTCGGCGCGAGCTACGACCTGTTCACCGGCGGCGCCAGGATCTACAACATGCAGGGTTCCGCCGCAGGAGTCGAAGGCGCCCGGGCCGGAGAGCTCCAGGCCCGCTTCGAGACGGCGTTGGGGACTGAAGCCGACTACTACGAGGTCATCGCCCAGACCGAGTTGCTGAGAGTCGCCCGGGAGAGAACGGTTCGGGCCGAGCAGCAACTCGAGATCGCGCGGGCCCGCGTGGTATCGGGTGCCGCCGTACAGACCGACTCGCTGCAGCTACTCCTGGAACTCACGCGGGCGCAGGTGGAAGAGTTGCAGCAGGATGCGACCGTCAAGGTGGCTCGTCTCCAGTTGGGTCGTCGAATCGGCCATTTCGGACCCGCTGATGCGGCTCCGCTGGATACGCTTCCCGCGCGGGAGCTTCCGATCACGGAAGCGGATGCGTACCAGGAGGCCCTGACATCGAGTCCGCGCGTCGAAGTCGTGCAGGCCGACGCCCGTGTGGCCGAGGCGTTTTTCAAGGCGGAGAGAGGCAGCTATTTCCCCACCGTGAGCTTGTTCGGCCAGTGGTCGGGTTTTGACGAGGACATAGTCCCGCGCGCGACTACGAGGACCACCTACGGCGTGTCGCTGAACTTCCCGCTCTGGGATGGCGCGAACCGGGAGATCAGGGTCTACCGGGCCAACACGCTCCGGCAAGTGGCTGAGGCAGCGCGTGCAGACACGGAGAGGGAAGTCGGCCGCAACATCGTGGCTGCCTACCAGGCCTACGATGCCGCGCGCGCCAGTGCGGAGCTCGCGGCACGGGCGGTGGTCGTGGCGCGAGAGAACCTGAGAGTGCAACAAGAGCGATACCAGGCGGGGGCAACCACGATCCTCGATCTGCTCGTTGCACAGGTGGACCTTACCGAAGCGGAAGCCGGCCTGGTGCAGGCACGTTTTACGACGCGGCTCGCGCTGGCCGGCGTCGAAGCGATCCTGGGCCGGCGCTTGTTCGCCAAATAGAGGGGTTGGAGTCTGTGAAGTTGAGAGATGCTGTAGGAATCGCTGGCAGGACTGCGGCCGTGCTGGTCGCCGCCGGGCTGGCGGTAGGGGCTTGCTCGGGAGGAGACGGAGCGGAAGGCGGTCCGCCAGGTGGAGCGCCGGAGGGTGGACCCGGAGGCGCCCCGAGAGGCATGCCGGTGGACGTGGTCGTGGCGCGTCTCGACACAGTTGTCGACGCGATCGGAGCCACGGGACAGATCGAAGCCGTCCAGGCCATCGACCTCCGCCCCGAAATCTCGGGCCGACTGGTCCGGATTCTGGCCCGCGAAGGCACAGAGGTCCGCGCCGGAAGGTCCCTGTTCAAGATCGACGACGCGGAGCTGCTCAGCCAGGTCGCCCGCCTCGAGGCCGAGCGGGACCTCGCCGAGCAAGCGCTGGCACGTACCCGGGAGCTGATCGCGCGGAGTGCGTCGTCCGCGGCCGACCTCGAACAGGCGGAAGCGAGTTTTCGGAGTGCGGAGGCGCAGCTCCAGTTGCAGCAGACCCGGCTCGATCGGACGGTGGTGCGTGCACCGTTCAGCGGCGTCGTAGGGGAGAGATACGCGAGCCTCGGAGATTACGTCACGTCGGGCGACGCCCTCACCACGCTACAGACCGTAGACCCGCAACGTGCCAGCTTCCAGGTGCCGGAGAAATTCTCGCAGGATCTGGCCGTCGGCCAGCAGATGACGTTCCAGGTCGCTTCGGTCCCGGACCGTGTGTTCGTGGGCACCGTGGATTTCGTGGACCCGCGAGTGCAGTTGCCCGGACGCACGATCACGGTCAAGGCCCAGGTGTCCAATGAGGACCGGGTCCTGAAGCCCGGCATGTTCCTGGAGGCGCGACTCGCCACCGAGGTGCGTCCCCAGGCCGTGGTCGTACCCGAGGACGCGATCCTTCCGCTTCAGGGAGCTGACTACGTGTGGACAGTGAACGGCGAGGGAATGGCCGAGCGGCTGGAGGTCGTTCTCGGTGTACGCACGCCGGGCTGGGTCGAGGTCTTGAGCGGAGTGGAAGCAGGCACCCAGGTGGTCGTCGGAGGCATCGAACGGATGGCACCCGGCGCTCCGCTTACTCCGAACGTCCTGGAGCGCTGACGCGCGTTCCTGGCCCAGTCAGGCGCTCTCCGGGGCCTCCGCCGTGGCCGGTTGCATCTTCCTGACCCCAGCGATCCCATAGTCGATGATCGCATAGACCGCCGCGACGCCGGCCAGGTACACCGGGATCTTCACGTAGTCCGGATAGAAGATCAGGGTCAGCAGGGCCGCGACCTGCAGGGCCGTCGTCACCTTGCCTCCCATCCGGGAGTGGAACGGCATCTCCTTGCCGGCCAGCCTGCCTACCCAGAAGACCCCGCCCGTGAAGATGTCACGGAGAATCAGGATCAGGAACTCCGCCCAATCGATACGGCCTCCCGGCAGGAACGAGACCAGGGCGAGAAACACGAAGATGCGGTCGCAGAACGGATCCAGGAGGGCTCCGATCTCCGATTCCGTGTGCGTCAGGCGCGCGATCAGGCCGTCGAGCAGGTCCGTCGCGGCGCCGGCGATCACGATGGCGGCCACCCACTTGGGTTCGCTGACGACCAGGAACATGAACCCGAGAGGAATCCGGAGCAGCGACAGGAAGTTCCCGACGGTGAGGAAGCCCGCTCCGTGATGGTCGTCCACCGGTGACTTCACAGCCTCCGGGACCGACTGACCGCCGATTCGAGTCACGCGGCACCTCCCGATCGGGAACCACCCGTCGGTCCGGCAGGGCCGGGTGCCAGATAGTCTTCGAGCGCATCGCGAAAAGGCAACGGCTTCAGGCGGAAAACGGATCTGAGCGGATTGTCCTCTCCACTCAGAACGTTGCCCCAGCGCAGTATGTCCAGCTGTTCCCTCGTGAAGGGAGTCGCCAATCCGGCGCCTCGGGCCAACCGCGTCACCGGAGAGGCCACGCCATCGGGTAGAGGGAGAATCGGTCGCCGCATCCCCGCCACTTCGCCGACGGTACGCACGATGCTGGTGAAGCTTATCCGGTCGGGTCCGGCGACTTCGTATAGCCCCCCTTCGATATCAGGACGCTCGACGGACTGCGTGAGAGCGTCCACCATGTCCTCCACCGCCACTGGTTGAAGCTTGAACGTGCCGTCGCCGAGCATCGGAAAAACGGGGAGTTTCCGAAGAAGGTCCAGGATCGAAGTGACGAAGTGGTCCGCCGGACCGTAGACGACCGCCGGTCGCAGGATCACGTGCTCGACACCCGAGGACATCACGGCGTCTTCAGCCTGAAAACGACTTCGGAAGTATGGACCGGCCGCCGGGCTCGCGCCGAGCGCACTCACGTACACGATGCGCTCGACTCCGGCGTCGAGTCCGGCAAGTAGCAGGTTGCGGGTCCCGACCACGTTTACCTGTTCGAGACTGCCGCCTGGCCCGGCCGAGCTGCAACCCGCGAGGTGTACGATCACGTCGCATTCGAACGTCGCGCGGGCCAGGGTGTCTCGACGGGTCACGTCGCCCTCCACCCAGTCGATTCCCGGCGCCCTGGTCCGGCCAGGCCCCTCGCGACCCCTCCACATAGCCCGGACGCGATGACCCCGCGAAGCAAGGCGGGGAAGTAGGTGACCGGCGATGAAACCCGACGCGCCGGTAACCAGCACCCGGCGCGACGGTGTCACCGCTACGTCTATCGGATCCAGTTGCTCGCACTCGGCTACTCCCCCGAGCGGATCGCTGTCACCGGGACCGGCCTGCGTTGGGCCTGACGCCATCGCCGCTCCATGGCTGTTGGAACTCTTCCCTAGTTTGGCGACCGGCGTGGGAAGTGCGCAACGTACTCAGTCAAGCAGCATGGACTCTTCGAGCTCGAGGTCGACTGCATTGACGTCTCCGTTCGCCCTCTGATCGAGAAACACGAACTCCTGAACGATCACGTCGGTGGTCGGAATGGCCACCCCGTCGCGGTCGTAGGACCCGTATTCGATTCGCCCTTCGACGTACATGCGCGTTCCCTTCCGCACCCACTTCTCGACGGTCTGTGCCGCTCCGGCCCAGAAGGTGAGACGGTGCCATTCCGTCTTCTTCTGCTCCTGCCCGTTGTGCTGGAATACCCGGTTCGTCGCCAGGGACAGGTGGGCGACCGTGCTACCCGTTGGGGTCTCTCGAACGTCGGGGTCGGACCCCGCGTTTCCTACCAGGATGACCCGGTTAACCGAACGACTCATCTCCGCCTCCTCCTCGATGGCTGCACTCTGCGGGCGCGCCGCTGCGCCCTCGGTCAACCCGAGTGTTGGCGAAAGAGCGCCGCCTGGGAAGATGACTTGTGACAGTTCCTGGACGGGACGTCAGGGGACCAGTCTGATGCCCTCGACCGGGGGGGCTTCACCGATCTCGGCGGCGAGATGGAGAAAGTGGCGAAGTCCGGCGAGCATGTGATCATCCAGGTCGTAGCGGATCCGGGACCAGTAGGAACGAAGCCTGGACGGCGGAAATCCGTACCTGGCGCCCGCGATCTCGGCAAGCGCGGCGGCGTCCGCGGACACCGCGTCGCGACGGGCCAGGAACAGCCGGTGCAGGTCGTAAGTCTCCCTCCGTCCGACGGCGCGGTCCGTCACCAGCCACAGCGCGTACACGAACGGTAGCCCCGTCCATTTCGTCCACTCGGCTCCCAAGTCGACGTACACTTCTCCGGGCCGGCGCTCGCGCTGCAGGGCTACGTCTCCGATGAACAGGGCCGCGCTGAAATCGCCCTCGTCCGATCGCAGTGGATCGGCCTTCCCCTGGTCGAAGTCCGTCCAGGCGGGCGTCACCCCGAGCCGGTTTTCGAGCAGGATTCGCAGAAGGCACCGCGACGTGGCCGAGGCCGTGGTGAGACCGACCTTTCGACCGTCGAGTCCCGTCAGCGGAAGGCGACTCACCAGGATGATGCTTTCGACGGGACCGGCACTACCGATGCACAACCCGCGGAGGGCCGAATACTCGCGCGCGTGCCGGGCAAGCTCTATGCTGGACCCGGGAGCTATGTCCAGCTCTCCCGTCGCCAGGCGGCGATTGAGATCAGAAGGCGCGCCATCGACGACGTCGAGCCAATCTGGACGGTCTCCGTCCAGAACTGGACCGTGAATCGGATAACAGTTGCTGTAATCAATGTTCCCGAGACGAAGCATCAGCCCCCACAGGTTCGATTCCGCGACCGAAGATGGATCGCGATCGTCCGCCGTTGGCGCAAGACTTTGAGGCCGACACGGAGGCCTGAGCGCTGGCGGGCCTACGTACCCGGCGTCCTGATCCTCGCCGGTCTCATCACCATCTCCATGACGGTGTTCTTCCTCGATACGATCAGGAGGGCCCTGGTCGAGGGACCGGAGATCGTAGTGCTCGCCGCCGAGGCCAGGGGCCTGATTCCTGGAGCCGACGTGTGGGTATCCGGTTCCCCATCCGGCCGAGTCACCCGGGTGTACTTTGACGACCCCAAGGGGCGGGCCGAGAGCCGCGTTGTGGTCCACGCTACACTGCACTGGGCTGCGGTGCCGTTCCTCCGAGAGGACGCCCGGGCCACGATCGGCAGCTCGTCGCTCCTTGCACCGGTGGTTCTCAAGCTGGATCCGGGCAGCCCCGACAGCGGGCCGTTCGACTTCGCAGACACGCTCGCGGTTCCGGTCGTCCGATCGACGGATCACCTCCTGGCCCTGGCGAGTTCGGCACGCGAGGCCGTGGACACGCTTGTGGTCCTGTCACAGCGACTTGCCGAAAGGCTGGCGGAGGGTCCGGGGACGGCAGCTGGACTTCGGCGCGACACGATGTTGATCGCTCAGATGCAGGTCATGGCCGCTCACGCGAGCTTCATTTCAGCGACTCTGCGAGCGGAGACTTCCCTCCCGGCACGCCTGGCCGCCGATTCCCTGGGCGCGACCCTCTCCGCCATGGCCGGCACCCTCAGGGACCTCCGGGGAGAGGAACGGGCCGCCGAAGTCACCGAGGCCGTGATGGGCCTCGCCGAGGGCCTGGAACGGATCTCGGCGAACCTCGACCGCCTGGACCGTGATCTACTCGCCGGCAAAGGAACGGCCGGAAGAGTCCTGTACGACGACGAGATCGCCCGTCAGCAGGAGGCCTTCTACGCCAAGCTGGATAGCCTGAAGTCCGAGCTGCGGCGGAAACCGTGGCGCTGGCTTCGCTTCAAGCTGTTTTAGCGGGACCCGTCAGCTGCGAGGCGGGGGAAGGCGCGATTCGAGGATGTACTTGACCACCTCAGTCTTTCGACCCCGCTTCCTTCGCGTGACCACGACCACCGACTCCACGACCCCATCCGGATCCTCGACCGAGACCCTGAAGTCTGCCGAGCCGTCCACCGCCGAAAGTCCCGTGCGCACGGTCTTTCCCGGAGAAGCCTCCGCCCTGCGCGCGGGATTCCGAAACAGCGTGACCATCGAGCGCCGCCGGTCGCCGGGAAGCTGGCGGGATATCTTGACGCGACTCAACCAGTCGGGCTGGTAGCTGATGCGCCACAGCGTTCCCAATTGGTCGACACCACGCGCCTCCCGATTGTGTCGTGCCATCTCTTCGCCTCCGCGTACGTATCGCATCCGAAGCCTGCGATACATCTGCCCGGTGGAACTGCGACCGGTAGCGAACGTATACGCTGGTGGTCCCGGCCGCGATCTTGACCGTGGTCCCGGATCCAGTTATATGAGAGTGAACCACCCGACTCTCACCGAACCCGCTTTATTCGGACCGCTGAACGACCATTATCTGAACTGATCTCTGTTTGACAAGCTGCCCAGCGGCGAGGTCAGATCGTGGCATCGACTGACCGCCCCAACCAACCGGAGTACCCCGTGGACATCGCCGAACTGAAATCCAAGTCCATTGAAGAACTGCACGAGATGGCCGAGGAGTTGAGTATCGCCAACTTTTCCGGTCTTCGGAAGCAGGATCTGATATTCCGTATCGAGCAGAATCTTCTCGACTCCGATGTCGTCTTGCGGGGCGAGGGGGTGCTGGAGATCCTGCCTGAAGGGTACGGATTCCTGCGCAGCCAGGACTGGAACTACCTGTACGGCCCGGACGACATCTA
>CAYWLF010000032.1:0-14838 GCA_964458875.1 uncultured Gemmatimonadota bacterium | reverse complement strand
CCGGCCGCCTGCTTCCCGGTATAGGATTCGGAGACGGTGTTCCAGTTCTGGTTGAACCGCTTGCCGTTATTGGACTCCCACCAGTCTCCCCCATTCTGCCGCAGGGCATTGGGATCGTAATCGGAGAGGCCCAAAGCAAAAGTCGTGTCGAAGGCCGCTATGTTCTGCGCGTACAGGCGCTGACCGTGGCGCTGCGGCGCGCCGAGGGCGAACAGGTCGAGACGGTTCTTGGCGCTGATCGCCCAGCTCGCGCCCAGGTAGTAGGACCAGCCCGTATTCCAGCCGCCTAACGGCAGGCCCTGCCCGTCCTGGTACACGCCCTGGGCCATGAACGCGAAGTCGCCGACCATACCCGTCGCCAGGTTGGCCGTCGTCTTGATGAAGCCTTCCGCACCGAATTCCTGCTTGAGGCCCCCACCGGGCGTCAACGCCGTGGCATCCGTAATGACGTTCAGGGTCCCACCGATGGAAGGCGTCGCCAGGTTTACCGCGGAAAGACCTCTCTGCAGCTGGACTGACGAGGTGGCATCACCGATTCCATCCCAGTTGGACCAGTAGACCCAGCCGTTCTCCATGTCGTTCACGGGTACACCGTTGATCATGACGGCGACGTTGCGCTGGTTGAAACCGCGCACGTTGACCCGGGAGTCACCCTTCGCACCGCCCGACTCCGTCGCGTACACGCTGGGCGTGACGTTCATGATGAGCGGCATGTCCTGCGACGCCATCTGCTGCTCAATCTGTTCCTTGTCGACATCGGAGAACGCCACCGGGGTCTCCCGCTCGACGGCCCGCGTGGCGAACACCTCGAGCGCGTCCATGGCGATGGCCGCGGTACCCATGAAGAAGTCGGTGTCGGTGGACTCGCCGGAAACCACGACGACCCGATCCTGACGGGCGGTGTTGTAGCCGATGAGGCGAACCTCGAGCCGGTAGGAACCGGGTGGAAGGTCCGTGATTCGGTACGCGCCGTCCGTGGTGGTCAGGGCTCCGAACTGTCGCCCCGTTTGTACGCTGACGGCCACCACCCGCGCATTGGGCAGGGGGGTGCCGTCTTCGTGCGTCACCTGCCCGAGAATGGCGCCTGGCTCGACCTGCTGGGCGGGCAGGGGGCCTGCTACAGCCAATCCAAGCAAAGCCGTAGCCAGAATCGTCTTGAATGCAAACAGGGATCGCATGTCGTCGTCCTCCTCCTGAGCAGGAACTGGACTATTGAGAGGTGCCGTCGATGTGGGAAGCAGCTAACCGTCGTCGGCGCTGCTGAACCGAATTGGTACCAAAATCACATAAGCTCCCCCCCGGAAGAGGCCCCTGGAGGCAATGGAGGCAAAAGAGAGCTAACACTTTAAGCGACTGGCGCATAATGGAGCGCCAGGGTCGGGCAGTCAAGCGCCGACATCTTGTGAAGATACGGCACCGCCTGAAGCCGAAACACCCGTACTCACGGATCCTGTGAGATAGACGTCCGGGTCAGGATTCGCCGGGATCGGCGTCCCGTTCCATGCAGAGCGGACCGCGTTCGTGCGGATCTTCGGGCTCGATCGAAGGAATGTCCCGGCGACCTTCCGTGGCCCGGCCTCCGGCCTGCTCGTGCCACTGTACACTGTATGTGATGTGTGCGCCCTACTATGGGCGAATGATCGGCGTTGTCGCCGGGAGGCTCTGCCTTCCGGTCTCGCTCTCCGTGATGCGAATTCCGACTTGATAGTCGCCGGCGGGCGAGTCGGAAAGATCGAGTCGCAGGTGGTGTGAACCGAGGCCTCCGGACGCCGGCATCTCCGATGGGAAGGACACGCCGAAGGTAGTCTCCCCCGCCGCGAGCTCCCACGTGCGGTGGGCCAACTCGGTCGGCACGACACGGAGTTCAACAGTGTACGGTGCGCCATCCGGAATGCCGTACACCTCGAAGTAGACACGGACCTCGCCGTCCGGCCGGGTCACGTGGCTGGGGCTGACCGCGAGGAACGTGGTTCCGTCCCGCGTGAAAGCGCCCCCGGAATCGGCTGCAACTGCAATATCGCTGATTTCCGGCAGACCTGTGGGCACGAGCGCGGTCAATGTGCCCCGGCGCCAGTTGCCTGTCCGCCGGTCTCCCGAATACCGGTCCTTTACGACGACCGTGAACGGGTGCGTGCCCGGCGGGGCGGATACCGATACTCCCGCCACAAGGCCGCTCTCCGCCGCGAGCTCTCCCGGGAGCCGGACCTCCGTCAGTACCGAGTCCGTGCTCACGATACTGCCGTCGCGTGCCGCGACCATGACGTCCGCCCGGTAGTTGGTCCAGCCGTTCGCGTCCATCACCGGCTGAAGATCTCCTGCCAGAACGGCGACCAGTACCCACAATGTCGTGTTGCCGGAGGCAGGGTCGAAGAACCTCAGGTGCTCCCACCCGAACCGGACGGAAGCGAACATCTCCGGTGCATCCGGAACCGAGTCGATGGCGAACGCGACGTCTGCCGCCACTTCCTCCCGCCGCTCGTCCATGGAATCGACCAGGGCCCTCCTGATCTGCAAAGTGCGTTGAGTGCCCGGGGTCGTGTAGGGGTCGAGTCCTCCGAACTGCCGGTAGATTTCGTCGTGCGGTCCCAGTGTGAGAGCTCCGATCGCCTGCTCGACGGCCATGTCCGTCACGACGTCCATCTGGTCGCTCGCGTACTGACCGCTGGCGGCGCGCCAGGGTTCGGCTGTGAGGCGATAGTCAACTACGCCTGCCTCCGCGCGCATGGGTGACACGAAGAAGAAGGTGCGGCGCCTTTCCGGCCGATCATACTGCCAGGCGTCCACCCAGTTTCCCGTTGCGCTGTCACGTCCGGCGATCGCCCGGTCCACCTGCTGGGGACTCCCCATGCGTATGTAGATGAGCCCCCGATCGTCGAATTCGAGTTCCGGGCGCCAGCCGAACTCGTCGACCGAGCCGCCTCTGTCGCGCGGTTCCGGAAGCCGCCATTCGCGACGCGCAAGCTCAAGGCGCTCGTAGTGAAGGGCGAGCCGGTCCCGCACGCGGAGGCCTGCGCGCCAGGCGCGCTCGGCGACCATCCCGCTCAGCAGGGCGCACCTTGATTCGGCGGGCGCCATCCTCCATTCGGCGAACTCGGAGGACGTGGCCAGGACGCGCAGATCCGTCCACAGGGACTCGAGTGCCAGCGACTCGCCGGTAGCGCAGGCCGACCGGAACGCCGCCGCTGCCTTTACGGATCGGCCCTTGGCGAACAGGATCCGGGCGCGCTCCGCCTCGACCAGTCCGCGGCGCGGATCGATCGGAGACGAGGCCGCCAGCTCTAGCAGAGCCAGGCTCGGCTGCCCGGCCCTCCGCCACAGTCCGGCGCGTGCTGCTGCTGCCTCTCCCGCGGTGGCGGACGCGAATTCCGGGTTCCTCGCGAGGACGCCCGCTACTTCGGCCGAGTCAGGCGGATCCCGGAACAGCGACAGGCCCGCGGCGATCTCCGTCGGCGGGACAAGCGGCTCCGGCGGGATGAACTCCTCGAGCTCCTCGGCGAACTGCTCGAGCCCCTCTGCCACCAGGAGCTCCTCGCTCCCGACCCGCTCCACCTCCACGATGCGGCCGCCCGCCTCGACGAAGTAGTTGGCCAGGCCGTGGTACTCGACCGGATAGCGCATATACCAGCGACGCACGATCCAGGCACCCTCCGGGAGCTGCTCGAATTCGATGTAGCCGCCGTGCATGACTGGCTTCACCAGATGGTCGGAGACGTACTCGTACTCCAGATTGCTCAGCTTACCGGTGTCATCCAGCCACAGTGTACCCTTGACCTCTATGACGCCTCGGATGGATTCAGGCTTGAATTCCACGCCGAGCCGGCCGTTCTTCTCTCGCGGCTTATAGCAGTGAGTGCGCTGGAAGGCACTCGAAAGAAGCGTCCGGGCATCGGGGGCGTAGAAGGCCCCGTCCTCCCACTCGAACCCCCGCTCGACGAGAAGCTCGGGATCCGCCGCACGAAAAGCGGAGAAACCCTGGAGAACGACTTCCCGAGTCCCTTCCTTGGCCTTCTTCGGATCGGCCGGACGGCCATCCCGGTTCGCTATGTACTCGTAGATGTCGAGGCGAAAAGAATACTGGCCGCTTCCCTCGGTGGCGGTCTGTAGTTCGAGGGCCTTCTCGACCTCCTTCCACAGCGCCAGCAGCTCCGAGCCTTCCTCGGGCTCTAGACCGCACGACCCGCCAGACGAGCGCACGTCGAGAGCCGCGAGCTCGATCGGCGCGTCCGATGTGATCAGGTCCAGTGAGTGTCGCTCGCCCCGGACGAGATCAAGCGGCTCGGAAAAGGCCGAATGGAATCCAATGCGTTCGGTGAGGACCCGGTAGGTACCGGGCCCCGGGGCGAAGAGGAGGAACGTGCCGCTGGAGGTCGTGACGTCAGTCGCGACGTTCTCGCCGGCTGGGTCCACGAGTCGAACGAGCGCCCACGGCACCGGGGTCCCATCCCCTGAGGCCAGGCGACCTGACACCTGCTGGCCAAGCGCCGCACCCACCGCGGCGAGGAGCGCCGCTGCGGCGAGCACCACGGCGTGCGCTACCTCCCTGGGAAAGGGCCGGCGCACGCCGGCACTCCCTCCGCTTCGGGTCCGACCATTCTGTTCCTTCACGGCTTGATCCGGGGTCGGGATCAGGTACGGCCTGTCTCCCAATATATGTACGTAACGTTGCGGGACCACGGCAGGGTTCCCCAACCCCCGAGACCCTGCGCGGGACCGACTGAGCGCCCTACGGAGCCTTGGCCAGGTACTCGCCGGCCATGTCCACCCACGTCCGGTTTCCCATGTACAGCGGAGTGCGCTCGTGCAGCTCCTCAGGTTCGATCGACGAAATGTCCCGCGTTCCGTCGGTCGCCCGCCCGCCCGCCTGCTCGCAAATCATGGCGAGCGGCGCCGCCTCGTACAGAAGCCGCAGCTTGCCCTTCGGGCTCTTGCTGTCCGGCGGGTACATGAACATCCCGCCGTACAGCAAGGTCCGGTGGAAATCGGCCACCAGCGAGCCGACATACCGGTGCGAGAAGCCGCCCCCGTTGCCATCGTCGCCTCGGAAGTAGCCTACCAGGTCCTTTTGCCCCTGGCTCCAACGCGCGTAGTTGCCCTCGTTGCAGCTGTAGATCTTCTTGCCGGGCTGAGGAATCTGGATATCCGGGTGTGAAAGCAGGAACTCCCCGATCGACGGATCGAGGGTGAAGCCGGCCACTCCCTGTCCCGTCGTGTACACGAGGACCGTCGAGGACCCGTACATCACGTAGCCGGCAGCCACCTGTTTGTATCCAGGCTGCAGGCAGTCCTCGAGCGTCCCGTCCCTTCCCTCGCTGATCCGACTGTGGATGGAGAAGATCGTTCCGATCGAGATATTGGCATCGATGTTGGAGCTGCCGTCGAGCGGATCGAACAGGAGCACGTATTCTCCCGTCGGAAACTGCTCCGGGATCTGGATCAGGCCTTCCTCCTCCTCCGAAGCCATCACGCACAGTTGGCCGTTGTGATCCATGGCGTTGAACACGACATCGTGCGCGTACTCGTCCAACTTGCGCACTTCCTCTCCGTGCACGTTCTCCTTGCCAGCCATCCCCAGGATATCGACCAATCCCGCCTTGCTGACCTCACGATGGATCAACTTGGCCGCAAGGGTGAGATCGTACAGGATGTTGGAAAGAGCGCCCGTCGCACCGGGATGCTGGCGCTCCGACTCGATGATGAAGCGGCCGAGGGTGACGACGTATCGATCCATGCCTGCCTCCAGGGCTGAGCGTACGAGTACGCTATTTCTCACCCCTTTGTGACGTCAAGACGCGTGCCACTTTCCGTGCGCCGCTTCCAGTCTCGCTCGCCCTGCACTCGCCAGCCTCTTTCCTCGTCCACTTCGATGCACAGCGTCCCGTCTCGATCCGTGCGCCATACGCGCGGGATCCCGGCCTCAGCGAGCCGATCCAGCACCGACTCATGCGGGTGTCCATAGGCATTCCCCAGGCCTGCGGAGATCACGGCGGCCGCCGGGCGCACGGCGGACAGGAAGTCGCTTGCCGTGGAACTGCGACTGCCGTGATGTCCCACCTTCAGCAAGTCGGCTCGCAGGGAGTCTGGAGCCCAGTCGGCGAGAAGGGCACGTTCCGCGTCCACCGTCGCATCGCCGGTGTTGAGGTAGACCAGCGCCGATCCGATGGAGACGCGCAACAGGAGACTCGTCTCGTTGGCGTGGTCGTTCCCCTCGTCTTCGGGCCTCAAATCGGCAGGGCCGAGCACTCGTATCGTGACGTTGTCGAGGGAATACGCATCGCCCTCCCTGGCTGGCAGCCAGCGGATTCCTTCGTCCTCGGTGCGCGCCAGGAAGCGGGCGTACGAGGACTTGGGAATCGGGTGGCCTGAATCCAGCACCCGGAAGACAGGCACGGTCTCGTGGATCGACTCGAAGCCGCCCAGGTGATCGAGATCCGGGTGCGAGAGCACGAACAGATCGATACGGCGAGCCCCATAGCGGCGCAGCATCGGCAGCACGACGTCCCGGCCGGCGTCGCGCCTGCCGAAGCTCGGGCCGGCATCGAACAGTATCCAGCGTCCGCGGGCGGTGCGAAGAACGGCGGCGTCACCCTGTCCGACGTCGAGAGTGCAGATCAGGCTCAGGCTGCCGGGCACCCGGGTGTGCAGCACTGGCGCGGCTAGAGCCAGAGCTGCGGCTGCCGCGAAGGGCACGACCGACGATCGAAAGCGGCCCCACCGCAGCCAGCGCCACAGTCCCGCCAGGACCAGGACGAGCACCACCCAGGTGACCCCGGAGGGCACCGAGATGGCTGTGTGCGCACCCGGAAGACCGGCGACCCGGTCCGCGACCGTCATCATCAGGCGGATGATACTCGCCGCGGCAGCGGCACCGAGCGTATCGAGGGGAGGTGGGAGGACGAGTGCCATCGCCAGGGACCCGATCGCCCCTCCGACGAGGGGTGTACCAGCGAAGTGCGAGAGGAGGGCCGACGGTGCCAGGTGCTGGAAATGGGCCGCCACGATCGGCGCCGTCGCCGCGAAGGCCCCGGTCCCGCTGGCCATCGCCAATCCCGCGAGATTCACCTGCCGTCGAGCCGCGCGAGGCAGGCGACGGGGCAGCCCTCTAGCGGTCGGGCGTCGAGCCATCGGGCCGACGATGTGGTCATCCCACAACGCCGCGCCGGCGCCGAGACCCGAGAACCCGGCGAAGGACAGTTGAAACCCTGGATCGAGCAGCACCATGGGATCCGCCACCAGGGCCAGGATCGCAGCCGCGCCGAGCAGGTCCCATGGGCGAGCCGGAAGGCCCCGGATTCGGGCCAGGGCCCAACCCGCCATCAGCATCGAGGCGCGCACAGCTGACGGGGGCGCGCCGATCGCCATCACATAGGCTGCGACGACTGCTGCCGCCCCTACCGCCGCCCGCGAGGGTCCAGCGAACGATCGAAGCAGGAGGTTGATGGCCGCACCGATCAATCCGACATGCAAGCCGGAGATGGCGAGCAGGTGAGCCAGACCCGCCTCCGCGAACCGGGTCCGTAGCGCGCCGGGAAGATCGTCGCGCTCGGCAAGCACGAGGGCGCGGGCGACCGGACTCACATCCGGAGGCAGCAGTCGCCGCAGCCGGTCGGAGGCGCGTGCCCTGGCCGCCCGCAGAGCCCGGCCTGGCGTGTGGGCTCCGAAGGCAGACAGCCCGGCCACCTCCTCCTCCGGCATCCCGATGCTCCCGACCACGATCCCGAGGCGGCCGGGTCGCCGCGGCCAGGCTGACGGCCGACCGATTCGGACCCATTCGCCCCGGATTGTCACCAGGGCCCCGGCCGGGATCGGACTCGCGACCCTGTCCACTCGAACCACCAATCGGGGGACGAAGCAGTCCCGGGATTCGCCGGTCTCTCGAACTTTCGCCCTGGTCAGGGTCAGCCGGCTGGATCCCCCCGGTCTGGCGCTCTCCCTGGCCACTCCCTGCACCCGGACGCCCTCGCCCGTCCTGAGGTCGCCCGCACAGGACTCCCCTGCCCGCTTTCCGGCGGCGGAACCGAGGAGGGCGCCGGCCATGAGACCGCCCAGGAGAGCCGAGCGGACGAGAACCGCGGGACGACCACGGAGGGCATGCGGAAAGCGTCCGAAGAGCCAGGCAGAAGCCACGACGCCCGAAATCAGCGACCCGGCGGCGAGTGCGGACGGCGAGCGAACGGCCGGGAACCTCAGACCCAGGGCGATTCCCAGGGTCGTGGCCAGTGCCAGGAGAAGCAGGGGCGGGACGCGGCGGGGGCTTGCGCCGACTCTCGGAGTCAGGGCTCCTCGGACGCGCCGCCCAGCGCGTCACGGTATCGGCGGAGCATCCTGCGGGTCTTGAGGTCGGCCCGCAGACCGGCAAGCAACACCATCAGCATTCCCACGACTACCGCAGAGAAGACGACCACGGGGAGTGACACGGAACGGAGGCTGACGATTCCGAGGTGCAGTGGCACCCGGATGGCTCCGTTCTGCACCGCGAACAGGGCGGCGACCCCCGAGAACACGGCGACGAACAGCATTCTGCGACCGATGGAGGTCATGCCACGGTTACTCCGCGGAACGTGGGCCCGCTCGTAGCGGTCAGGCGAACCGTGCGGTACGTGTTTCTCCACTCGGGATCACCGGGAAAAGCCACGACCTTGCCGGTCTCCGTGCGACCCAGAACGTCCCCCGCCGAACGGGCCGGCCGCTCGATCAGGACTTCGTGCACAGACCCCAGAACGCCCTCGTTGACTTCGCGTTGTATGCTGCGGTGCAGGGAGATGACTGCCTCGAGACGCCGACCGGACGTCTTGTCGCTCACGAAGTCGCTGGCCGGCAGACGCGTCGCCGGAGTGCCGTCCCGAAGCGAATACCGGTACAGAAATGCGTCCTCGAACCGGACCTGGCGCAGCAGCGACAGGGTGGCTTCGAAGTCCTCTTCCGTCTCGCCCGGGAATCCGACGATGACGTCGGTGCTCAACGCGATGCCCGGGACTCCCTCTCTCACCCTGTCCACTGTGTCCAGGAACTGCTGCGCCGTGTAGCGCCTCACCATTCGCTTCAGGACCCGGTCGGACCCCGACTGGACCGGGAGGTGCAGTTGTGGGCACACGGCCGGTTCCTCGGCCATCACGGCCACCATCTCGTCCGTGACGTCGATCGGATGCGGCGATGTGAAGCGAACCCTCTTCACACCGTCAACGCGCGCAACCGCCCGCAGGAGGTCCGCGAACGTCCAGTCGCCCGCGCGATACGAGTTCACCGTCTGGCCCAGGAGACTCACCTCCGAGTAGCCCGCGGCCACGGCATCTCGTACCTCCTGGAGCACGGCCGACGCCTCGCGGTTCTTTTCTCCACCGCGAACGTACGGCACGATGCAGAACGTGCAGCGGTGATCGCATCCTCGCTGCACGGTCACCCACGCGGTCACACCCTCCCGGCGGATGGATTCCACGCCCTCGTAGGCCTCCATCCCGTCCAGGGTAAGAAGGGTCTGGCCTCGCGGTACGGCCCCGAAGCGCATCTCGTCGACGAGGTCTCCCAGCTTTCGGTAGGAATCGGGCCCGGCCACGATATCCACTCCGGCAGTGCCCTCCAGGAGGTCTCCTCCCATGCGCTGCGCCATGCATCCGGTCACGGCGAGCACGAGATCCGGGTGGCTCCTCCGGTGTACCTGCAGCTGTCCGATCCTCCCCAGAACGCGTGTCTCCGCGTGCTCGCGGATTGCGCAGGTGTTGATCACGATCACGTCCGCGCGGGCCGGATCGTCCACCGTGACGTAGCCGCGGCCAGCGAGCGCGCCGGCCATGAGCTCGGAGTCCCCGATGTTCATCTGACACCCGTAGGTCTCTATGAACGCGCGTCGCGTCACGGGAAGCGGGGGCGCGCCGGTGCCCGGCGTCATGCGCTTCCGCCGCAGCGGGACCAGATCCGTCGAGTCAGTCACGGATTCGATTCATCCACAATGTCCAGTTCTTGGTCAACCGATATTCAACGGCCTGAACCTACCGGACCACGCTGAAACGGGCCACACCGGGCGGCTCCACCGGATCGAGGACAGGCCCGCTTGATTGCCCCCTGCGCTGACCCGGCGTAGGATCTGGAATGACTGTGAGGCACGAGTCGTTCAGGTTCGACGGGCTCCAGGTTCCGGTTGAAATCCACGGTAGGGGAGAGCCCGTCATCTTCCTGCCCGGCCTCGGGGTACACCCGGGTTACTATCGCGATGGCATGACCCGCCTGGGCCAGCACTTCACGGTCTTGGTCCCGGACCTTTCTTTTCGTACGCACGCGGACCTGCCGGCACAGGTGGACCGGTATCGCGAATTCGCTGAGGCGCTGGCAGAGCGGCACGCACCGCAGGCGTTCCGTGCAGGCCATTCGTACGGCGGCCTCCTCGCGCTCCTCGGTTCCGTACCCGCGATCGCACTCTCGCCCCTGATTCCCCTGAGGGTCGGTCTCGGGAGGAAATTCGGGCGAGCGGTACGTCTTCAACTCAGGGAGTACCTGGGATTCGAAGGACGACGCGGGGCGGGTTGGGCCTGGAACATCCTGCGCGACTACCTGGGCACGGCCGTCCTGCATCCCACCAGCCTCTTTCCGACCGTCTCCGAGACCCTCCACTGCATCGCGCACTCGTTTCGGCCCACCGCTCCGCGGGCCCACATCATCCTCGCGGAGTACGACCGGCTGTACCTGCCGGCGGAAACCGAGACTTTCGTCGCGCGGTCGAAGAAGAGCGCGGTGGTGGTGCGGCGTGTGCCCCGTGGACACGGATGGCCCGTCACACACCCGGAGTTGCTGGAAACGGAGGTCCTGCAGGCGGTTCGCGCCACGCGAGCGGCTTGAGGAAACGTCGCGCCGCGTCCCCACCCGGGCACTACATCGAGTTGATGCCGAGTGAGAGCGAGATGCGCTGGAAGCTCTCCTCCGTCCCCGTAGTTTCGAGGTTCCCCCGACTGCCGATCTCGACGCCGAAGTCCAGCGCGGCCCTCCCACCGGCGATCCGCGCTCCAAATCCGAACGTGAACGCCTGTTCGCTCAGCTGCTCGAAGTCTCCATCATAGAATGGCAGATCGGTATAGCGGTATCCGGCCCGCAACGGCACCGGCATGCCCAGCAGCCTGACTCCCACGTATTCGAGGCCGCCACCGGCCCACATCACATCGGCTGACTCAGTGTCAAACACCCGAAAATCCGTCGTTGACCAACCCTTCCAGCCTCCCGCAGCCGCCAGCAGGAGCTTCTGCGTCAGCACCACGCTGCCTCCCGCCACCACCTCGAGCGGCATGTCGAAGGTCTGCGTCCCGAGAGCGATGCCGAACGTGTCCTTTTCGGCCTTGAGCTGGGTATAGGTGGTGACGGCAGCGGATATGATACCCCGGCGACCGATTTGTCCCGTAACTCCGGCCCGGAACCGCCAGCCGCTGAACGCCCACCGGGAGTCGCCGAGCGCCCCACCGATCTGGTTTGTCGGATCGCCTATCGCCGGGTCGAAGGTCCGGCGAAACACCTGCCGGAGGTTTCCCGTGAGCGCGCTACCCTCCGCACCCAGGCCAAGGGGGCCCAGGCGATAGGCCACACTCAGCCCGACCGAGCTCACGCCTCCGTCGTTCTGTCGGCTCTCTATATATGGATAGTCGCCAAACCCTGTTCGCAGCGTATCTGTGAGGATGACGTCCCAGTCCTGGTCGAGCTCCGCGTTCACGTTGAGTCCGAAACGCCACTTCTGGACGGGAAGTACTCCCTGCATCACGACGAAACGGCTACGCCCCGTGGATTGCTCTCCCTCGATCGTCTTCAGCTTCACGCCCTCCGGGGCGAGCGTGCCGCCGATCGCCGGATTCGAGAACATCGTCAGGTCCGCCGGATTTCGCGACGAGAAGGACCCTCCGTACAGCCCGATGCCCGTACCACCCAGGGAGGCCGCGCGTGCGTCGAGCGGCGGCACCGGATAGCCAAGTCCGAGGTCGGTCACCGGGGTCTGCGCGTGCACCACCCCTGGTCCGAAGGCGACGGCGATCACGGCCAGGAATCCGCCCGCCCATCGTGGCCGAAACGGCGCATCGCGTCGCGCCATCATGGGAGGAGGAAGGACGGGTTGGGCGTGAACAGCAAGTGCACGACCGGCCGCAGGCCCGGCCCGTCCTCGCGGGAATAGAACTCCCAGAACCCGAACTGCCTATTCTCCGGGATGGCGACGATTCCTACTCGCAGGTGGGGCAGTAAGTCCGTGGACGTCTGCGACCAGAGTCGGATGAGCGAGGTGATGTCATACTGCATCGTGTTTCCCGAAGCCAGCGAGTCTGGCCTCAATAACTCCAGGTCTCCGATCGGCGAGCCGATCGGGGTCTTTTCGCCAAACACGAACGGGTCCGCCAGGAGCCTCACGGCCTGCGACGAGATGTCGGACTTCAGGTCGAAGGGCTCGGCGGGGGCGCCGGTCGGCCTGAACTCGAGCGTGGCCCGGTTGATCGTCGACCCGCGGAGCTGGATCAAGCCGAGGCTGTCCGGGAGCTGGAAATCCAGGTAGTAGCGGGCGGCCGGCAGGCCTGCCAACCGGAGACGGGTCGTCGGCGGCGGAGTCGGAGGATCGAAAATGAATGTGCCGGGCAAAGCCCCCCGCACCAGGGTCACGACCGTGTCGAGTCCTTCGGGCGCCGCCTGCATGACGAGCGAGACGGTGCTGGCCCGGATCGTCCCTCCAGGTCCGGTGAGGACGACCGCGAATCCCGGTTCTCCTTCGGTGTCCCTCCAGGCCATCAGAAGCGAATCGACGTTGCCGTCGAGCCCGATCAGGGCGCTGTCTGGAATCACCCCCAGTGTGTCGGGCGCGAAGAAGAACGAGTCGACCCCGATACGGGTCTCCAGGTCTCCCCCAGGGGTCGTCCACGGCTCTCCTTCCCTGGCACGCTGCCACGTGGCCTCGTCCCCGTCGAAGCTCCGCGACAGCGTCCAGGCGGACAGTTCTACGCCCTCTGCCGGCAGCTCGGAGACGAGGGTGTCGATCGACAGGCGAATCGCCGCCGACGTGAAGCTGTCGATGGCCACGCGTAGCGTGTCAACGAACGCGGAGTCAGGAATCGTGCTGAACCGGCCCAGAGGTCTCGCTCGCAGGTCGGCCCGGTCCGAGACCAGGCTGAAGGAAGCGTTGTTCGGAACGACGAAGCCCCAGTAGGTGGTATCCCGCCAGGAAGGGAGTTCGCCTGCTTCGAGGTAGATCTCGATCGTCGGCGTAGACACCCCGGGGGCCGTCTCGGAGTTGACGGCCAGGATCGGATCCTCCGTGCAGGCACTGAGTCCGGCCACCACGGAAAGCAGGAGAACGAACAGGCCGCCCTCGCGGATCAACTGTGCCTCTCCCCGCCCGGGCGCCGCTCTTCCGTGTCCGCTGACGCGTGCTCCTCCAGGCGGAACTGCTCCGGGAGAAGCTCTCCCAGGTTCCAGCGCTGCACGCGTCCGCGCGACCCTTCGCTGATGACTTCGAGGTCGGGTCCGAATTCGGCCAGGGCCTGGCGACACACCCCACACGGGGGCACGGGCTCGGCCGACGTGGAGCACACGTACACGCGCCGCAGCGACCGACCTCCCGCGGCGACGGCCGCCCCGATCGCCACGCGTTCCGCACACATGGTCACCGAGAAGGAGGCGTTCTCGACGTTGCACCCCGGATGGATGGCGCCCTCCGCCGTCTCGACGGCCGCGCCGACCCGGAACCCCGAGTACGGCGCGTACGCGCTCTCCATGGCTCGGCGAGCTTCCGCCCTCAGTTTCGCCAACCTCGTGTCAGATGCCATCTCTTATCGTTTCAAGAGCCTCGAGAACCAGGTCCTCGTCGGCGTCCATATCCCCGTAATCGATCTCGACCCGCGGCAACCGATCGCTCAAGCCGGTCAGGATCTCATAGTCGATCGTCCCGCACAGCCTGGCCATCTCGGGAAGCGCGATGCTCGCGTCTCCGTCCTTCCCAAGTACCGTGGCGACGTCCCCCGGTCGGACGTCCTCCCGACCCGTCACGTCCACCACGACGGTATCCATACACACGACCCCGCGAAACGGTGCCCCCACTCCATGGATCAGCGCTGTTCCCGCGTTGGACAGGTCTCGTCGGAGCCCGTCTCCATAGCCGATTCCGAGGGTCGCGAGTCGGGCCGCGTGCGGAGCCGTCCAGGTCGCGCCGTACGACACCGTAGTTCCTGCCGGAACATCGCGGACGGCAAGCACTCGAGCGCGAACGCTCACCACTGTCGCAGCCCCGGGCTCCCAAGCCCCCCCACCGTACAGGTAGACGCCCGGCCGCACCAGATCGGCTTCCACGCCGGCATGCAGCATGGCTCCGGCGCTGTTGGCCGCGTGCACGAGACCCGGGTCCACACCCGCCGAACGCATCGTTTCGAGCACGCCCCGAAGCCTCGACCATTGAGTCAGGGTCGCCTCACCCTGCTGGTCTGCGGAATGGAAGTGCGTCATGGTGCCTGCCAGTAGCACACCGCGGCCGCGCAGGACTGAGACCACGTTCGGCACCCACTCGTCCGCCCGTTCCCAACTCAATCCGAGGCGGCCCATGCCCGTATCCACCTCCAGGTGCACGGACAGCGGCTCACCCTGAGTGTGTCTGCTGCAAGCACTGAGCGCCTCGACACCGGGAATCACCGGTTCAAGGCGCTCTTCCGCCAGGCTCGCGACATCGGCAGGAAGCGTTGGTGCACACACTACCACCGGTCCATCCCACCCCATCCGTCGCAGCGCGCGTCCCTCGCGGGTCGTGGCCACGCCGAAGCCCCAGGGCCCGAGCGAACGAAGGGTGCGCACGACGCGCTCCATCCCCACGCCGTAGGCATCGGCCTTGACCATGGGGAG
>CAYWLF010000031.1:3921-15170 GCA_964458875.1 uncultured Gemmatimonadota bacterium | reverse complement strand
CGCGGCACCGATCACGATACCGACCGCCATGTCGAGCATATTGCCCTTGGCGGCAAACTCCTTGAATTCCTTCAACATCTTGGGCTTCCTCCTGTACTAGAGAACCACGAATCGAACGGGATCTCGGCCTGAGAATAGGCAAACCGGTTCGCCGCAGGCAACACGAGACCTGCCCCTAAGACAGAGGAACCGGCCCAGAGTCACATTCGACCGACCGATGCACCTTCCGAGGGCTCGGCGACGAACATGTGGTCCTCCAGCGAGCCGCCCCATTCGCGCCCGGAGTAAAAGCCGTCTGCGAGTCCTTCCACGACCCGGTTCACGGTGCCCTCCAGCGCGAGCGCGACGATGCACCCGCCCATGCCGGCTCCCGTCAGACGCGCCCCCACGGCACCCGCATCGCGCGCGATGCCCACGAGTTCATCCAACTCGGGAATGCTCACCTGGTAGTCGGCAGCCAGGCTGGCGTGCGAGCCGTTCATGAGCATTCCGAACGCGTCGAGGGAGCCGCTTCGCATCGCCACCTCCGCCCGGACTACCCGTTCGTTCTCCGTGACCACGTGACGAAACCGCTTCAGCAAGTCCCCCTCGAGGCGCTCCTCGGCAACGTCCATGGCCTCTGAACCGGAGACACGCTCGAGCAGGTCTCGGTACGAGAGCACGTCCGAAGCCGGCAGTTCCAGGTAGCCGACCACCCGGGCCAGGGCTTCTTCGGTCTCGGCGCGGCGGCGGTTGTAGCCTTCGCGCGCTCCGCCGGATTTGTGCGCCTGTACCAGGCTGTGGGCCACCACGAACCGCCAGTCCGTCGGCACAGGGACGGCCGCGATTCGTAGCGGAGTGAACTCGACGCGCGCCGCGCACCCGGCGCGGGCTCCGGCGCTGATCGCCTGGTCCATCCCACCACCGCGGGTACCGACGTATTGCTCGGCCTCGGCCATCAATTCGGCCAGTTCGATCGGATCGGGTTCCAGGCCGTTGGAACCGGCCGCCGCCAGCGCCGTGGCGATCACCATCGCCGAGGACGAGCTGAGCCCCGCGGCTACCGGCACCGTCGAGTCGATCACCGCATCGAACCCCCGCTCGATGCCGTAGGCGGCAGCCATCCCCTGGGCGGCGGCCTTCAGATAGTTCCCCCAGTCTCCATCGTCGTACGGCTCGATCCGAGGGCTGATCTCGAAATGGCATGGGGCATACGAAGGATCCGTGGTCGCTGCCAGGACGAGGGAATCGTCGCGCGGTCGAAAGGCGATCCGGACCTCGCGCTGCAGGGCCATCGGAAATACCGGCAGTCCGGCGTAGTCGATGTGCTCGCCGATCAGGTTCACCCGGCCCGGCGCACGGGCCAGGTGTGACGGGCTCGATTGGTATCGCTCCCGGAAGGCCGTCTCGAGATCTTCTGGCACCGTGTCTTCCGTTTCCATTCAGGTGGCCTGTCTGCCGCCGCGTAGTATATTCCGCACCCGGCGGTGGCGGCGAGTCCCCCGCCGTCCCCGCTGCGACCTCAACCGCAACGGCAGATCCAGACATGACCGACACGGCGTCCGTCCAGACCGACCTTCCCTACCCGGGCACCCACATCGTGGGGGGCTCGACCGAGAGAGAGCGCCTGCGCACGGTCGTCGTGACCGAACCCGATGACATCGCGGTGCTGGTGGCCGAGAGGATCTCCGAGATCATCGAGGCGGCGGTCGAGGAGCGGGGGCAGTGCGTCCTGGGACTTGCCACGGGAAGCACCCCGCTGGGTATCTACCGTGAGCTGATTCGCCGGCACCTGGCCGGAGGCCTGGACTTCTCCCGCGTCGTGACGTTCAACATCGACGAGTACTACCCCATGCGCCCGGACAGCCTCCACAGCTACCGGCGCTTCATGGAGGAAAACTTCTTCCAGTACGTGAACGTGCCTGCGGAGAACGTACACGTGCCGGATGGAACCGTGGCCCGAAGTGATCTGGCCGCCTACTGCGAGGAATCCGAGAGGGAAATCGCCGATGCCGGCGGAATCGACTACCTGATCCTCGGAATCGGACGCAGTGGTCATATCGGTTTCAACGAGCCGGGCTCTTCGCGTGAATCGCGCACACGACTGATCACCCTGGATACCATTACGCGCAAGGACGCCGCTTCCGATTTCTTCGGAGAGGCCAATGTCCCCACTGAAGCGATCACCATGGGGATCGCGACGATCCTCGACGCCCGGGAAGTCGCGCTCATTGCCACCGGCGAGCACAAGGCGCCGATCGTACGCCGCGCCGTCGAAGAGGAACCGTCCGCCGACGTGACGGCCACCTTCCTGCAGCGGCACCCGAGGGTCACCGTGTGGCTCGACCGGGCGGCGGCAGGAGAGTTGACCCGGCTGAGCACTCCGTGGGTCCTCGGGGAAGTGGAGTGGACCCCGGAAATGACCGAAAGGGCCACGGTGTGGCTCGCCGAACGGACCGGTAAGCCGCTCCTGAAGCTCTCACCCGCCGACTACCGCGAAAACCACCTCGGTGGCCTGCTGGCCCGCCGCGGCCCCGCCGGTGAAATCAACGGGCAGGTATTCAACGTCCTGAACGACAAAGTCCGCGGCAAGTCGAAACTGGTATCCGGACAATCGATCCTCGTGTTCTCCCCCCATCCGGACGACGACGTCATCTCCATGGGCGGCATCCTGCGCAAGCTGTGGGAGAACGACAACGACGTGGTCGTGGCCTACATGACGAGCGGGAACATCGCCGTTTTCGATCACGACGTGCGGCGACACATGGACTTCGTGGAACGGGCGGCCGCCGACCTCGAGCTCGACGCGAAACAGGTCCGCCGCGCCCGGCTGAGGCTCGAAAAGGACTTCGCCGGCAAGGATCCAGGCGAGCCCGACTCGGCCCTCGCCCAGAACCTGAAGCGCTACATCCGGGAATCCGAAGCGGTGGCGGCGATCGCGGCCGTGGGTCTTTCCCGGACGGCGGCCCGGTTCCTCGACCTTCCGTTCTATCGAACCGGAGCGGTCCGCAAGCGACCGATCGGGGAGGAAGATGTCGAACAGGTGCTCGCCCTGCTGAAGGAAATCAAGCCGGACCAGATGTTCGTGGCCGGCGACCTGTCGGACCCGCACGGGACGCACCGCATGTGCATGCAGGCCATCGACGAGGCGCTACTGCGGTATCGCGAAAAGATACCCGAAATGTGGCTGTACCGTGGGGCGTGGCAGGAATGGTCCGTGACGGAAGCCGATGTCCTGGTCCCGCTGTCCCAGGAGGAGCTCAGGGACAAGATCTTCGCGATCTTCAAGCACCAGTCGCAGAAGGACGTTGCTCCGTTCCCGGGCGGGTATGACGACCGGGAGTTCTGGCAGCGGGTCCGGTCCAGGAATCTCGAAACGGCGGCGGCAGCCGACCGGCTGGGCCTGCCGGAGTACTACGCGATGGAAGCCTACCGGGTGGAGAAACCGGCGGAGACCCCGGACTGAGGCCTCCGCCGGACCCGCCCTAGAACTTGAACAGCAACGACAGGTTGAAGAAGCTGTCCAGCTCGTTCAGCGGCGACAGTACCACTCCCGTCTCCGTCCCACCGGGAGCGTCGAACAGCGGGACGACCTGGAGGGCGGGATCGTTCCGCCACATCAGCCGGATACTCGGTTTGAACGCCAGGACCGAACTGATGTCGATCGGCAATCCGTTGTACCAGTCGAGCCGGATATCGTCGGTGTCGTCGAGGTTAAAGTCCGCCACCAGCGTGCTCTCGAAGTTCGTGCTCGCCGTCGCGTCCCACAGGAAGTCGTAGCCCAGGCGGAGACCGGCGAAGTCCGAGGGCACGGTCGGGTCGGGGACGACCGTGGTTTCCGTCGTGTACGTCACCAGGTAGTCCGTGGTGAACCGCACCTTCCCGTTGTCCACCCACCGGTTGCCGGCGCCCGCCCCGAACACGAAGCGGTCGTCGATGCCCGCGAACGGATTGCGGAGCCAGTCGCTGGAGCCGGTGAGGTAGAACTTATCGCTCACGTCGTAGTCGTAGCGGAGCCCCGCCAGGAAGGTCTCGGCCGTCTTCTCCGTCACGGTCTCCTCGAACAGCTGGAAGTCGTCCTGCCCGGTGCCGACCGCTGTCGACGTGGTCAGTGAAGACTCGGACGTGAACCCTCCGCCCTCGAACTTGAGCTGGCTTCGCGGCCACAGGTAGGCCACGGTACCGTTGAACGCGAGCGTGTTCGTTTCCTGGTTACCGCCGGTCCAAAGGGCTCCGAGGTCCGCCTCGAATGCCCAGCCGAGTTCCCGCTCGTCGTCCTGCGCGATGGCGGGAACCGCCATCGTGGAAAGCAGGATCGCGGCCGCGGCCAGTGTCCGACTCAGTCGCTTCAACGAAATCATGTTCCGTCCTGTACGATGGCTCGTCGCTCGAGCGGAGCTGTGCTGCCCGGCTCGCTGAAGTATGAACGCGCGAATTTCGAGTATCGGACCTGCCTGCGCAAACCCCGCGACCTCAGTACTCGTCGCCGGGCGCGAAGATCGGCTTACGCTTCGCCCACTGACCGCGGGTGAAGTCCGGGAACGCCACCGGGTGGTTCCCCATGGCAATAGACTGCTCCGAGAGCGGACCTATCACACTCCACGCGGCCGCATCGTACACGTCCAGCGGCGTGGGCTCGCCCCGTTTCACGGCTTCGACGAAGGCGTTCATGACGAAGAAGTCCATCCCCCCGTGTCCCCCACCTTCCGCGTCCTCCGCGTACCGCTTCCAGAGCGGGTGGTCGTACTGTTCCTGGTAGGCCTCGAACGGCTCCCAGCGATGCGCTTCCGGGCTCACGCCCTCGATGTAAATGGACCGGTTGTCGTTCATCCACAGGCCCCGCGTTCCCTGCACCCGGAAAGCCAGGGAGTAGGGACGCGGCAGGTTGGTGTCGTGGCTCACCATGACGGTTTCGCCGTTTCGGGTGTGGATCATCGTGGTGACGATGTCACCCAGTTTGAAGCGAACATCGGCATTCGGATGATCCTCGCCGCCCTGCGCCACGATGTACTCGTGCAGACCCCGGGTCTTGGTCGAGTGCGAGGTGAGGGACACGAACAGGTTTCCCCGGTTGATGTCCAACCAGTTGGCCACTGGCCCGATCCCGTGAGTCGGGTACAACTCTCCGTTCCGATGGATGGAGTGGTGCGTTCGCCACACGGCCTCGCCGTTCGATCCCGGACCGAACTCCGCCCCCGGGTTGAACTTCACAGCCCGGAGATCGTGCTGGTACCCGCAGTGCAGGTGCATCATCTCGCCCAGGAGGCCCTCCCGAACGATCTGGAGGACCGCCATCACGTCTCGCCGGTAGCACACGTTCTCCATCATCATGAACGGCATCCCGGTACGTTCCTGCGTCTCCACCAGGTCCCAGCATTCCTGCACCGTCGTCGCCGCCGGCACCTCGACCCCCACGGCCTTGCCGCGCTCCATCGCCGCGATCGCCATCGGGGTGTGCCACAGCCACGGCGTGGCGATGATCACCGCGTCGATGTCGTCCCGCTCCAGGAGGTTCAGGTAGTCTTCCTCGCCGGCCGTGAACTGCCGGGGCGCCCTTCCGCCCGCTTCCGTAACCGCATCCGCCGCGCGCTGCGCTTTCTCGGCCACGATGTCGCACACGGCCTTGATCTCCGTGTCGTCCCGGCGCAGGGCGAGTCCGAGGAGCCACGAGCCACGCCCCCCCATGCCGATGAAGCCGAGGCGCAGCCTGTCCGCGGAGTTCCTTCTGTCTCGACCCAGCAGCACACCCGGAGCCAGGGACATGCCGAGGGCCGTACCGGTACCGGCTTTGACGAAGTCGCGTCTATCGAGTGATGTCATGGGGATCTCTCCAATGGAGCGTTCGGGTCTGCCGGCAGCAGTTCCAGTTCGATCAGGACCGGCCTGTGGTCCGATGCCAGGGTCTCCGGGACGACGCGGTGCTCTCGCACGACGAACCGGTCCGCCGGCCTGAACATGATGAAGTCGATCTCCCGATCCGGAATGACCGACGGAAACGTGAACGTCTGCCCCGTCTTGGCCGGCGCTCGCCAGCCTCCTTCGTCCTCGATGAGACGAAGCACCTTCGAATCCGGAATCGAGTTGAAATCCCCGGCGAGAACGACGGGTGCCTTCTCGCCGGCAAACAGCTCCACGAGGCGCTCCGCCTGCGCCAATCTCTCTTCGGCGTTCGCGTACAGGTGGACTCCGACTACTACGATCCGCGGGGCTCGCCCATAGCCGGGCCTCAGGAGTTCGATGCGCGCCGCCAGCGCGCTACGCGGCTCGGCGCCGTCCGGAAGCCGGTGGTTCTCCCATTCGACGATCGGGTAGCGGGAAAGCAGGGCCATTCCGTAGCGCCCACCGCGGTAGTCCATGAAGCCGCCGAAGATGGCCCGCATGCCGGTCAATTCGCCCAGGCGGGCCGCCTGGTCCTCGAGCCCGGTGCGGGTCGTGACGCTGTCCATCTCCTGCAGGGTCACCACGTCCGGTTCCACGGAGAGGATCACCGAGGCGATTCGCTCCAGGTCGACCTGGCCGTCCATCCCGAGACCGTGTTTCACGTTGTACGCGAGGATGCGAACGACGTCGGGATCGCTCTCCACCTGGGCGGTGGCTGGCGCCGGCCCCGCCACGAGGAGCGAGACGGCGGCGCACACCCATGCGAGCGAAGAAATACTACGGCTCACGGTCATAGTCCTCGCTCCGCCACGGCCCTCGCATCCAGTTCGTCCATGCGGAATCGGACGCTCACGATGTAGGGCTCTTCTCCCTCGGTCCAATGACCGTAGGTCGTGGTGACGAAGGTGCCGTCCGGCAGCAACTCGAGCCCGGGGTAGGCCGTGTCAGCCCCCTTCGTGTTGTCCATCAGACGCACCCGGTACTCGCCCTCGAGACCCTGTTCGATGTCGTTCCAGGTCCCCACCCATCCGACCCAGTCGCCGCGAGTGGTACTCCCACGAGCCATGTCCCGGAACGTGATGAACAACCGGCCGTCAGGCGCGTAGCTGGCCGTGTGGCGGTCCCCCGTCAGCACCGCCGGAAGCTCGCGCGGAGGCGACCACGTCTGGCCCTCGTCGTCGGAGAACACCACGAACGAGTTGTAGGCCCGGCTGTTCTCGCGGAGCAGCAACGCGATGCGGCTGCCATCCGGCGACCGGACCAGCCCGGGCTCGCACAGATGGGCCGTGGGGTGCTCCGTGACCACGAAGGGCTCGGTCCAGGTGCGTCCACCGTCCGTGGAGCGGGTGGCGAATACCTGGAACGTCGTGCGCTCGCCCGCGCCTCGCAGAAAGCGTCCGTCGTCGTGGAAGAAGGCCAGGTAATCACCGTTGGCCAATCGCTCCACCGACGACATGGTCACGATTCCACCGAAGTCACCGATCGGCTGGAGGGGCGACCACGTGAGACCGTCATCCTCCGACACTGCCATTCGGATCGGGTACAGGCCGGAGAAGAGGATCAGGCGCTCGACGCCGGCCCGGTCCAAGACCCGGTGGATCGTCGGCACCTCCTGCGAACTGGCCCAGTTGGCGGGAACAGGAAGCCTCTCGCTCCACGTCTTCCCGCCGTCCGCGCTCCTCTTCATCACGATGGCCCCGCGGCCGTGTCCCTTCGGATACACCGCGATGATCGTCGTGCTGTCCGATAGGAGGACCGTGGTCGGATGGCCCAGATACTGGCCGGACTCCCGGTCCACGACGACCTGGCGATCCGTTTCCGAGGCCAGGTCAATTGTGGAAAGCGAATGGCCCTCGGGAGTCCCGAAGCTCCGCTTCGACGCCCGCATCGGTCCGGCCCGGTCGGGCGACAGGGGTGTGAGACGGAACGAGTACGAATACTCGCGCGCCGGGAGCAGGTAGGGCTCAAGCGCCCGGGCACCCCAGCTGTTATCTCCTCCCACTCCCATCTGCCGGTAGTCCAGGTGGACGGCCACCAGGTCTCGCGGTCGCAGGTCGTACGTGTGCCGACCCCGCTTGGTCGGTCCCTCGTCCAGGTCCTCCTGCAGGAACCGGAGGGCGCTCCAATCCACCGTCGGCATTCCGACCGCCGCCAGACCGGTGCCCGACGAATCCCGGAAGGCGACCCAACGGGCCTCGGTCCGGTTACCGGTCTCCTGTGGCCTCACGTAGTCGTAGTGGAGGTCGTCCACCGCGGCACCGTACAGGCCCACAGGGGCTCCTGATTTGCGGTCCACGTAGTTCTCCTGCGGCCCGCGTCCGTACCATTCGACCTGGTCGAGGTCGCCATTGAGCGCCATCCGGATGCCGAAACGGGGGAGGTCCGGAAGAGCACCGTCTCCCAACACCACGCTGCCAGGAACGAACCTGCTCGTAACCACCACGTCGCCCGTCCCATAGATCTCGTACGACAGGAAGTGCCGTGCGTTGACGGCCGGCAGTTCGAGTGAAGCTTCTACGCGCACTTCGCCGTCCGACACCCGGTCGACCCCGAGCCTGTCCAGCGTCCGGATCCGACCCGCATCCTTCCAGACGGCCTGTCTCCGCGGCATGCGGTTGCCGTAGTCATTGTCGGTCGGGGCGCGCCAGAAGTCGGGCTCGAGTGGACTCACCAGGAGCTCGCGGCCCTCGATCTCGAAGAACGAGAGCAACCCCGTCGATCGATCGATCCCCACCGAGAAATCGGCTCCAGCGACCGCGATACGGTCGCTCGACTCGAGGATCTCCAGTGGCGGCAATCCCTCGACGACGGCAGGGGTCGGCGGCCGGTACGCCGGAAGTCGAAACTGCTCCCAGGCCGCCAACCAGCCGGCGGGGAGGAACGGCTTCTCATCCCGCGTCCGGAACTCCACGCGCAGGAAGTACTCCACACCGGGTGCCGCATCGATCGCGGGAACCGGCAGGTTCAGTTCGATCGAATCGTGGGGGGCCAGTTCCAGCGTGCCCAGGTCTCCGCTGGCCAGGACCCCCCTGGTGTCAGCGCTGAGCTCCCAGCCGCCCGCGAATTCGGAAAGGTCCGTGAAGTCATGGCGGTTCACGACGCGCACCAGGCCTCGCTCCAGGTCCAGGGCACGCACCCGGATGTTCTGATACACCTTCCGTACTTCTTCGAAATGGGGATTCGGAGTGCGGTCGGGGGCCACCAGGCCGTTGATCAAGAAGTTGTCGTCACTCGGCACGCCTGGAGGACCATAGTCGCCGCCGAACGCCCAGTAGGGCTCACCCTGCCAGGTCTCAGCGTACAGTCCCTGGTCCACGTAGTCCCAGATGAAACCGCCCTGCAACTGGTCGTGCGCCTCGATTACGTCCCAGTAGTCCTGCAGGTTGCCGACGCTGTTCCCCATGGCGTGCGCGTACTCGCACAGGATGAGCGGACGCTCGCGGGCCTCTGAGACGTAGTCCAACAGGTGAGGAATTCGGGCGTACATCGGGGCGTAGATGTCCACGTGCGGCCGCTGGATGGCCCGCTCGTACTGCACCGGTCGCCAGGGATCCGCCTGGTGGATCCACGCCGACGTCGCCTCGAAGTTGACACCGTCCCCGCCCTCGTTGCCGAGCGACCAGATGATCACCGACGGGTGGTTTCGGTCTCGCCTCACCATGCGGATCGTGCGATCCAGGTGGGCCGCTTTCCACGCCGGGTCGTTTCCCAGCGTCACCTCGGGATCGTATCCCATTCCGTGCGACTCGATGTTGGCCTCATCGACGATATACAGGCCGTACTCATCGGCGTAGTCGTACCAGCGTGGATCGCTCGGATAGTGAGAGGTTCGGACCGCGTTCACGTTGTACTGCTTCATGAGCTCGATGTCGCGGAGCATCAGCTCTTCGGACATCACGCGTCCGGTGTGCGGGTCGTGCTCGTGCCGGTTCACGCCCCTGAGGGTGACGGGCACTCCGTTCACCTGCAGCAGGCCGTCCCGGATCTCGACCGTCCGGAAGCCGACCCGGACGGGGATGACCTGCAGGACCTGCTCGTCGTCGTCGGCCAGCGTGACGAGCGCCGTGTAGAGGTCCGGCGTTTCGGCGGTCCACTTGAGTGGGGCGGGAACGGCTCCCTCCAGCGTGACGACGTCCGTCCCGCCGGCCTCCAGCCCGAAGGTGGCCATCAGGGGACCGTCGAACACCGGGTTTCCGTCCCGATCGAGCAGTTGGGCGGTCAGCCGATATGCCGAAACTGGCCGCGCCAGGACGCTTCTCAACTCCACGTCGATCGTCAGGAGGCCGTCCGCGTACGCGGCGTCGAGTTCCGGCCGGGTGTGGACGTCGCGCACGTGCACGCCGGGGGCGGCCACCAGGAACACGTCGCGCTCGATTCCGCTGATCTTCCAGTAATCCTGCCCCTCGAGGTACGCTCCATCGGAGAATCGGTAGACCTCGACGGCCAGCGTGTTGGACCCGGGCTCCAGGAAGGGAGTGATGTTGAACTCGGCTGGAGTCTTGCTCCCCTGGCTGTACCCGACTTCACGACCGTTCACCCAGAGGTACATCGCCGACTTCACGCTTCCGAAGTGCAGAGACACCTGCATCCCGGCCCAATCCGGCGGTATTTCGAACGTCCGGCGATACGAGCCCACGGGGTTCCAGTCCCGCGGCACGAACGGCGGTTTCGGCTCGAAAGGATAGGGAATGTTCGTGTAGATCGGGATGCCGTAGCCGAGCACTTCCCAGTTCGACGGAACCGGGATCTCGTCCCATGCGGAGTCGTCAAAATCCGCGCGGAAGAAGTCGGTGGGCCGATCCGCCGGATCGCTGACCCAGTGGAACCTCCAGGTGCCACTCATCGACCGGACGAACGGCGACTGAGCCGGATCGTACGACAACGCACCTTCCCGGTCGGCGAACGGAGTGAAGGTGGCTCGCGCCGGTTCCTTGTTCCGTTCGAAGATGGCGGGATTCTCGAGGTCGGCGTGAGCGACGCTCTGCTGAGCGGTAGCGGCCCGCGGCGCGCTTACGGCGAGGGCGAGGATCAGAAGGGCCGCGCTCCTGTATACCTGCTGCATGTCCGGACTCCCAATTCAGGGTCGGGGATACCCGGAGACTACCACGAAAGCCGGTCTCGCGGAACGGTCCGCGGGGAGGGAATCAGCGGTCCTCGGGGTACGAGAACTCCGTCGTCAGGATTTCCTCCGTGTAGAAGCTGAACGGCTCGCCCAGGCCGATCCCGCTTCCGGCCCGCATCTGACGTTCCTCCAGCCACAGCGGCAGCAGCGATACGGGGTCGGCCATCAGTTCCACCCGACCCTCGACGCGCAATTCCTGGAACGTCAGTGCCTCCGCGCCACCCTGGCTGTACTCGGGCGGCACTTCCGATCCGGCTGCTGCCAGGAG
>CAYWLF010000031.1:95-3821 GCA_964458875.1 uncultured Gemmatimonadota bacterium | reverse complement strand
ACGAGCGATGACCAGCGGTCCGAGGCCAGCCCTTCGATCACCTCGTCGTTGATCACCGATGCCAGCAAGTCGTCCACGAGGCCCAGG
This sequence comes from uncultured Gemmatimonadota bacterium, assembly GCA_964458875.1. Lineage (GTDB taxonomy): Bacteria > Gemmatimonadota > Gemmatimonadetes > Palauibacterales > Palauibacteraceae > Benthicola. The sequence continues at coordinate 3,734 of CAYWLF010000031.1, read as the reverse complement.
ATCTCGGCGTCTCCGGCCGCCAGGGCCGACGCGATCGGTCGAATCGAATTCTCCACCCGAAAGCGGAATTCCTCGAGGTCGTCCACCCGGACGAATTCTCCCTGCTTTGTGACCACCAGGTTCGGGAGTCGCATCCAGTACTGCAGGTTGTCCGCCACGACCTCGTTGACCCGAGCGATCGGCGGGAGATCGTCGGGAAAGTCACCGGGCCGCTCCACCCGGATGTTCTCGTGCGCGATCAGCAGACCGTCCCTGTGCTCGCTGACCACGATCGTGTAGGTGGCGGTGGAGACTCGGCCCGAGTCGGAGATGGCTCCCTCGCGCAGCACGCCGACCCGGGTCTCGCTCGCCTCGATGCGCATTCCGGGCTGCCACCCGAAGCCCGGTCTGAACGTCTCGCCCTGTTGCGCCACGGCGGGTACGGCCGTGGACAACGACATTAGCTGGAAGAGGGCGAGGGCCGCAGCGAGCGACGAACGAGCCATGTCACTTCCTTTCCCTGGTACGGCCCACCAGACCGCGCGGAGGGCTATCGAGCAATCCGGTGCACCACGATCTCGGTGGCGCCGGTGTCCACCGGGCGCAGCGAGACGGCCCTGTAGTCCGCGGCTCGGCCGGCGAACGCGATCGGAAACGGCGATCCCGCGGGCAGGGTGCCGATATAGGCACCGTCCGGATCGTGTACATCGATTGCCGGTTCACCTTCACCCTTCACCTGGCCACGACGCACCCATATCGATCCGTCCGGAGCCACGGCGAGACCGGATACGGCCGGCACGGTCGCCGCGAACCCGCGGGCCTCGACCAACTCGGTAGAAGAAACCCGGCAGCGCACGGGCGCCGTCAGCTGGAGGCCGTCGCCGACGTGCTGCAGGGCGAGGTCCCGGCTCGCCGCTCGCGCTTCCTCCTCCCGAGAGATCCTTCTCTCGAGGACTCCCCGGCGAAAAACCTCGATTTCGTACTGCGGACCGGTCGTCACCGCGACGACGTCACCGCCGATGGACCACAGCAGCTGGGGCTCGAAGATCGGCTGTACTGGCAGACCCCCGATTCCGCAATTCGGAAACGAGGCCAGGACGGTGGTCTGCGTCATCTCGGCCAGGGTCCCGGTCCGCGTCTCCGCCACCACCACGAGCCGCACGACCCTGCCGTCCCGACCGTCCGCCGCCAGCGACGGATAGAGCACGCCCCAACTGGCGATTCCCAGTTCGGGCCCCCAGAAGGCTGCCTCGGGCCGGTCGAGAGGGAGCGATTCTCCCGCGGCTCCCCAGCGCGCGATCCCGCCTGCCGCGTAATCGTATACTGCCACGTCGCCATCGGTCGAGACGGCGAGAGCCGTCGGCTCCGACAACTCCCCGGGCCCCTGCCCCGGGCGACCCACACGCCCGATGAATCTGCCCGAGCGGCCGAACACGACGACCCGTCCACCGGCCGTGTCGAGCACGTAGACGCGGCCTTCCCGGTCGGCCCCGACTTCCCAGGGCGATACGTCCGTGAATCGAACCTCGCCCTCGGCCTCGGGCGGTATCACGACATCGTCCTGAAACGTCCATTCGAGGGGAATACCCGGACCTGCGGCAGTCACGACCTCGATTCCGTCTTCCTCGGAACGCTCGATGGTAGGTCGCGGACCGGAATCTGGGCCGCAGGCGGAGGCGACGATCGCCCATGACGCCAGGGCGAGAACGGTCCGGGCACGCGGACTGCGGGTCGGCGCTACTCCGTGCCCCTGGCTCAGGGAAGTTCCTCCCTGACCAGGGTCAGAATGGCGGCCTGGGGAATCACCAGGTACGTCTTTCCTTCGAACTCGATCTCCACCGCCGCCCGACGAAAGAAGAGGGCGTAGTCTCCCGGCTGAGCCTGCACGGGCATGTACCGCGCTTCGCCCTGGCCGATCTTCCACGGCTCTTCGTCCAACTCGGTGGGAGCAGAAACCGGTGTCCCCGGCCCCGTCGCGACGACGGTGCCGCCCTGTACCTCCTTCTTGTCCACGGCCGTGGGAGGCAAATACAGCCCGACCCGAGTGCGCTCCTCGCCTTCCTCAGGAGAAATGAGAATCCGGTCTCCGACTACGAGCAGGCGCTTCTTCCAACCATCCATTGCGTGCCTCCCGGGGATCTGGCGGTGCCGACGCCGCTCAAGATACCGGAACGCGCCCGCGTGGGCGACGAAAGACTCTTGACGCACCCCGGCCCCCGACCTATCACCCCTGCATACGCATGGCCGAAGCCGTCGGAGACCTCACACTCGACCCCGGGGAGCAAGCAGCCTGCTAATGGGCCTTCTTCATTTCTACCGCTCACCCGCTCAGTCGGAATCCGCTCGCCTTGCGTTGCTCGAACGAGCACGGGCCCGAGTGTCGGAGACCATCGCGGACATCAGGTCGGAAACGTGCTTCAACGTCGAAACCGGCACGCCACTCGGCGATGGAGACATGCGGATCCTGGCCTGGCTGCTGAGCGAGACCTTCGAACCCCGTGGATTCGGCGAGAGCAGCTTTCTGCTGGACGGCATCGAGGAAGACCACCTTCGGGCCGGGGCGTATGGAGGGCATCTCCTGGAGGTCGGCCCCCGTATGAGCTTCACCACCGCCTGGTCCACCAACGCGGTCTCGGTGTGCCACGCATGCGGGCTGTCATCGATCCGGCGAATCGAACGGTCCCGCAGATACCGGGTGCAGGCGGACGGCGGGTTGGACGCAGAGCAGATCGACCGGTTCCTGCAGCTCGTGCACGACCGCATGACCGAGTGTCCGTATCCGGCGACGCTCGAGACCTTCGAGCACGGGATTCAGCCCGAGCCCGTGCGCACGATTCCGGTCGTCGAGAGGGGGCGTCTCGCGCTGGAGCGGGTGAACCGGAGCATGGGCCTCGCGTTCGACGACTGGGACCTCGATTACTACACGAGCCTGTTTCGCGAGGACGTGGGCCGCGATCCGACGGACGTCGAGTTGTTCGACATCGCTCAGTCCAACAGCGAGCACTCCCGCCATTGGTTCTTCAAGGGTCGTCTGGTCATCGACGGGACGGAGGCCCCCCGGAATTTGATGGAACTGCTGCGCGCCCCGCTCGACGCGAATCCGGGCAACAGCGTGATCGCCTTCAAGGACAATTCGAGCGGAATCCGGGGATACCGGATCCGCACGCTGATGCCCGAGCATCCCGGAGAGCCCGGCCGCATGGTGCCGGCCGAAGCCGAATACCACGTCATCTTCACGGCGGAGACTCACAACTTCCCTTCGGGTGTGGCCCCGTTCCCGGGCGCCGAGACGGGCACCGGCGGACGCATCCGCGACGTCCACGCGGCCGGAAAGGGCTCGCTGGTGGTGGCGGGAACGGCGGCCTACTGCGTCGGCAACCTCTACATCCCGGGATACGAACTTCCGTGGGAAGACCCGGCGTTTGCCTATCCGACGAACCTCGCCTCGCCGCTCGAGATCGAGATCGAGGCCTCGAACGGGGCGTCGGACTACGGCAACAAGTTCGGCGAGCCGCTAATCCAGGGATACACGCGCTCGTTCGGGATGAGGACCCCTGGTGGTGAGCGACGTGAGTGGATCAAGCCGATCATGTTCAGCGGCGGGATCGGGCAGATCGACGCCCGCCACACGGAAAAGGACCCGCCCGAGCCAGGGATGTG
>CAYWLF010000031.1:0-85 GCA_964458875.1 uncultured Gemmatimonadota bacterium | reverse complement strand
GCATGGTGCAGGGCGAGAACGTGGCCGAACTCGATTTCAACGCCGTACAGCGCGGCGACGCCGAGATGGAGCAGAAGGTCAACCG
>CAYWLF010000030.1:6935-15413 GCA_964458875.1 uncultured Gemmatimonadota bacterium | reverse complement strand
GCCCTTCGGCCTCCCCTTCCCTGCCGTACCACAGGAAGAACTGGATGGTGATGGCAGTCCACAGGATGAGGCCGCCACCCACCTTCATCATCAGCCCGGCGACCTGCTGATCATCCCTTGCCCCAAGAAGACCAACGGGCGGGGCCAGCTCGTAGATCCCGTAGAACGGCAGCTTCCCGAACGTCAGGAATGCGTAGGGCATCGTGTTGAGCACGGTGCTCAGGAACAGGTAGCCCATCTTGAGCGGATAGCTGAAACCGGGCCTCGCCGGCACCGGCGCCACGACGGGCCACCAGAAGATCAACCCACCCCCGAGCCACAGCGTGTCGATAGCGAAAGACCCGAGCGGGGTGACCATCAGGCGATCCACCACCGACGGAAGGTGCGTGTAGAACAGGATCACCTGGAAGATCGCGAGTGCCAACAGTGGGTGCGTCAGGAAACGCAGGAGCCGTACGATACCCGCCCGGGAAGCCAGCCAGCGCCACGCCCCATCCGGCACCCCGAGCAGGAGCAATGGAGGCGCCACCAGGGCGGTGAGCAGGTACTGGAGCATGTGGGCTGACGCCAGGTATCCGGCCAGGGCCCCTACCGGCCAGTCAAGCGCCGTCCACAGGGCAAGGACCCCACCGAACCAGGCCCATTTCGTCTTTCGATTCCGCGAACCGACAGAAGGATCGGGCGCTGGATCGGCGACTCTCCGGAGGAACCAGTACATGCCGACCAGGAGGGCGACCAACAGCCAGACGCCCGGAAAGGGTCTCGGACTCCAGGTCCACGCGGACGTCTGCGCCGAGCACCACCACTGCAGGCCAGTCACGGGTTCAGCAGCTTGGCGAGGTCGTGGTTCCAGTCCGCCTGCCGGGTCCCGAACGGGTAGATCACCCTGAAGCCATCGCCCGGTGGGAACGCGATGACCTGCGATGGGTGGCCGACGGCATAGTCGGGGCCGGCGGCCGTGTCACGGATGGCGGCCGGAAGAGAGAGGCGGAGCATGAGACTGTCGGCCTCGGCCTCAGTACCTCGCAGGCCGACGAAGTCGCCGTCGAAGTTCGCCAGCCAGCTGCGCAAGCGCTCCGGCGTGTCGCGTCGCGGGTCCGCGGTGACGAAGACGACCACCATGCGGCGCTGCTCGTCGGCGCTCAGGTCGCGCTTCACCGCCGCGAGGCTCGCCATGTGGACCGGGCAGACGTCCGGGCAGTAGGTGTAGCCGAAGAACAGCAGCGCCAGTTTGCCCTCGGTGCGGGCGCGAAAATCGAATGGAACTCCGCTCGCATCAGTGAGAACGAAGTCGGGTCGCGGGTCGGCGTCCGCGAGGAAGATCCCTCGATAGCCGGTGCTGCGTTCCCTCTCCTCCGCCTGCGTGCGCTCCGGCGCCTCGATCCCACACGCGACCGGGATCAGGACCAGGCATGCTGCGAGGGCGAGGACCGGCATGGAACGACCGGTGATTCGTCGAATCGGGCGCTGGTTTGTCGGGTTCATGTCGCCGCCAACCTACTGCCGACCGCTCTACCGCACGAGCCGTTCGGTCAGGCCTCCTGGACGGAACCCTCAGCCAGCATGTTCAGAAACGCCTCTACCACGGCCGGATCGAAATGCCCACCGGCCTGCTCACGCAGATAGTCGGCGACGCGGTCCTCGTCCCAGGACTCGCTGTACGGTCGATCGGACCGAAGGGCGTCCCATACGTCGACGACCGCGAACACTCGCGCTGAGAGTGGAATCGACTCGCCGGACAGTCCCCTCGGGTAGCCCCGTCCGTCCCAACGCTCGTGGTGACAGTACATGATATCGAGCGCGGGCTGGAGGAATCCGACTCTCGAGATCATCTCGTGCGCCCACACGGGGTGTTGCCGCATCAGCTCCCATTCGTCCTCGTCCAGGGGTCCGGTCTTGCTGAGCACCGAATCCGGAATGCCGATCTTGCCGATGTCATGCAGAAGGGCCCCCCTGCGCAGGTGTACCAAGTCTTCTCCGGGAATGCCCAACCGGCGCGCCAGCTCCACCGTGACCCGTGTCACACGTCTGGTATGCCCCTCCGTTTCCCTGTCCCTTAGATCGAGAGCGCCCACCCATCCCTCGAGAGTACTGTCATACGCATCGGTGAGTGCCTGGTTACTCTCTTCCAGTTCGCTCATCGCCCGCTCGCGAGCCGTAACGTCTGCCGCGACCCCGAGAACACCCACGACCTTCCCGGACGGGTCGAGCAATGGTCGCTGGCGGCTCTCGAAGACCCTATCCCCTACCCGAGCCAACGAGCGGGCCCTGTGTCCCGACAGGGCCTTACGGGCGTCGTTGAGGACGTCGGTGTTCCCCTCGTAGACCTCGAAGACCGAGCGCCCTACTACCTCCCCGGGCTCGAGACCCAGCGCCTCCAACCCTCGACCCTCAGACAGGGTAAACACCCCCGCGTTGTCGAGCGCCCACAGCACGACCGGCGCCTGGTCGACCACGAATTGGAGCCGCGTCCGATTCTCGGCCAGAGCACTGGTTGATGCGGACGCCCGGTCCAGCGCAGCGCGGTAGTCGTCGATCATTCGGCCGAGCAGGATGACGGCGATCAGCAATCCGAGGCTGACGAGGATCGCTGGAAGTACGGATGCCAGGTCTGCGATTCCCGGCCACTCGTCGCGCACCCAGCGGCTGTTGAGCGTGTGGCGCACGACCATGAGCGCCAGGACGGCGCTCAGGAGGACCAGCCGCCAGTCGCGAAACCGGCGGACGAGAACGACCGACCAGCCGAACGCCAGCAGGCGAATGACGATAGACGCGAGGAGAACGATCTGGCTCATGAACGGCCGATCTATTCCGGGCCGCACGCAGCAGGGTCTGCGCATTCCTCGATCGTCCGGTGACTTCGCCGGACCTCAATAACATCGACGCGAAAACGGACGGTGGCAACCTCTCGGGTGCCTGGGGAGTGGACACGCGGAACCGCGCGGACGAGAATCAGGTTTCGGAAGCTAAGCGAAGAGAACCCGAGGAGGAGATCAAATGGACGACAGCGGACACTCCAGGTACCAGGAGGCCACGTGGGCAGTCCTCCGCATCGTCGTGGGACTGGCGTTTATGACCCACGGCCTCCCGAAGCTGTTCGGGTGGCTCGGCGGGTTCGGCGGCCCCGGCGAGACGGCGGAACTCATGTCCCGGTTCGGAGTGGCCGGCGTCCTCGAGACGTTCGGCGGCCTTCTGATCGTGATCGGTCTACTCACACGCCCCGTGGCCCTCGTCCTGGCCGGCCAGATGGCGGTGGCCTATTTCTGGATCCACGTGGGCCGCGGCGGCCTGTGGTGGTGGGAAAACGGGGGCGAGCTGGCGATGATCTTCTCGTTCGTCTTCCTGTTCTTCTCGGCCTGGGGCGCCGGTCCGTTCAGCCTTGATGCGAGGCTCGCCGCTCGCCGCGGCTAGTCGGCAGGCTCGCGGCGGCGGTCACTCCGCCGCCGCCGCATCCTCCATTGCCGCCCGCTCGGCCCTTGACCACTCGATCAGGGTCTCGGCATCCGTCACGGATAGCCCGGCCTCCGGGTGCATTCGCAGGTAGATCTTGAGGGGCATCTTCTTGTCCGTGACGAGTTCTTCGATCTCCTCCAGTTTGTGGTTGCGCCGGCGATCGGAATACTCGCCCCACTCCGAGAAGTTCATCTCTTCCCTGGCCCTCTTCACGTCCTTGTAGACCAGCCACGACGCCGGGGCCACCCGGCTGTACCACGGCCACTCGGTCAGGTTGGAATGGCAATCGTAGCAGGAGTTTTCCAGGACGGTTCGCACGTCATCCGGCACCGTGATGGGAGCCGTGACCGGCGGGTTCTCTCTCGGCACGGGTATCAGCTGAATCCCGATCACGAGCAACAACACCACCAATAGCGCTTTCCGACGCTTGCTCATCCGCTCTCCTTGGATTCTACGGTTTCTCGAATCTGTCGCTTCAGTCGAGCCAGGATCGCGCCCATCCCCCGCAGCCTGAGCACGGAAACCACCTCCTGCAATCCCATGCCGGAATAGAAGTCCGGCGGCACAGCGACGACGTCCTCCCACCGCTCGCCCTCGAGACCCGCGCGCAGAATTCCGGCGAAACCGCGCACGGTCGGCGCCTCGGGCGGACAGTCGAAGAACAGGTGGACCGCTCCGTCGCCGTCGATCTCGCTGGCCAGGAAGAACGGCGTCTGGCACTCGTGCACCTGCTCGAGCCGCTCCCGGTCAGCTTCCAGCTCCGCGGGCAGCGGTGGCACCCGTCTCGAGTAGTCGAGCAGTGCCTGGACGCGCAACTCGCGGGGGGCAGCCGCGAACTGATCGACAATCGCCTGCAGCTTCTCCGGCATCGACATCTATTCGGATCCCCTGTTCTGAAGATTTGGTTATCTTGGGTGACAGCAGACCCTTGCTGCAACAACGTCACGAGAACCCGGGAGTACGCCATGGCGGTCGGCCAGGATCCATTGCCCCAGTTTCAGCAATTTGCTCACCCGGAAAAACTGGTCTCGGCCGACTGGGTCGCCGAGAGGCTGGATGACCCGAGTGTCGTCATCGTCGAGTCGGACGAGGACGTGCTCCTGTACGACACGGGGCATGTGCCGGGAGCGGTCAAGGTCGACTGGCACGCGGACCTGAACGACCAGCTCGTCCGGGACTACCTGTCCCCCGAGCGTTTCGCCGAACTCCTGTCACGCAAGGGAATCACGCGCGACCACACCGTCGTGTTCTACGGAGACAACTTCAACTGGTGGGCCGCGTACGCGCTCTGGGTATTCACGCTGTTCGGTCATCCGGATACGCGCCTGATGGATGGAGGCCGTCAGAAGTGGCTGGCCGACGGCAGGCCGATGACGACCGATGTACCTGAGCGTGAGCCCACGGACTACCCGACAGTCAATCGCGACGACGGACCGGTGCGGGCGTTTCGCGACCAGGTCTTCAAGCACTACGATCGCGGCGGCCGGCTGGTGGACGTCCGATCGCCGCAGGAGTACAGTGGCGAACTCCTTCACATGCCGGACTACCCGCAGGAAGGGGCCCTTCGCGGCGGCCACATTCCCGGAGCGGCCAGCGTGCCCTGGAAACGCGCGGCGAACGACGACGGAACTTTCAAATCGGCCGACGATCTACGGGCCATCTACCAGGATGAAACCGGTCTCAATCCGGACGAGGAAGTGATCGCCTACTGCCGCATCGGCGAGCGATCGAGCCACACGTGGTTCGTGCTCACCCACCTCCTGGGCTTCACACGTGTGCGGAACTACGACGGGTCGTGGACCGAGTGGGGCAACCTGGTGGGCGCACCTATCGAGAAGTAGGCGCCGGTCCCCACCAACGCGGCCCACAGGGGGGACAGGGCCACCAGACCGGCCTGTCCCTCGAGCAGGAGTGCGGCCACCAGTGCCGTCAGACCGAGCCATTGGCCCGCACGCACGCGAGCTGCGGACAAGGGCAGCCCACCCGAGTCGGTGACGGCTCGGGGCTCGCCGGTGGCGTGGATCAGGAGCAGGAACGGCAGGGTGGCGGCCAGGGCCAGCCAGGTGGCCTCCGTCAGCGCCTTGGCCTCCGAGGGCTGGAAGCGGCCGACTCCGACACCGAGCATGACCAACGAGGCTCCCGCGGCAGCCACGTGGATCCGGTGCGACGGTTGAAGGATCGCGTCCAGCGCAAACGCCGCGGCAGCCGCGCCCGCCAGGGCCAGGTGTCCGCGCCACACTGCGACTCCCACCAGCGCCAGGAGAATGACCGTATCCAGAGGCTTCGCCGCCGGCCCCACGGTCCGGTTTAGGATTCGGAGGGAGAGCAAGACCAGCAGCGCGGCCGCGAGGTCCGGTCGGCCGAGAGTCGTGTGCGGGATTACGCTGAGTGCAGCGGCGACGAAGGCCGAAAGATCGTGGTCCGGGTCGAGTTCGCGGGCAATCGCCCATGCCAGGAAGAAGGAAATCGCCAGGGTAATCCCCCCGACGAAGGCCTCAGGGGACGGTACTCCGGCGAGGCGCCGGATCGCGAAACCGAGGATCGCAGCGACCAGGGACAGGCTGGCGATGGCCCGGTTCGTCGGGTAGCGCCGGTCCACAGGCCGACCGATCGAGCTGTAACGGCGCTCGCCTTGGGTCACTCGGGCCAGCCAGCAGGCATCAAACCGGGGGACGGCCCGTGCGGACGAGCTCCTTGTACTCGCGCCCGATCCGGTAGGCCACGGCCAGCCAGATCAGCACCAACAGAATGTTCAGTAGCGCAAACGCCCGGATGTTCGTCCCAAGGAAATTGACCACGATGAACACAGTGAGGGCCGCAAGGGTGTCACCGGCCCGCTTCGAGAACGAATCAGTGACCTGCTTTGCCTTGTACTTCTGCTCACGGGTGGTCGGCAGGAAGAGTGCGTTCTGCACCGTGTTCTGGAGCGAGTAGTCAGTGGCGTTCTCCGCCGTCTTGGCCCACCGGACGTACTCCAGGACCGGATAGACTGCGATGAGGGCGTATGAGCCCAGGGCGATGAGCGGCAGGATCATGATCGCAACGTGAACGCCCAGGTACTTCAAGATCCGAGAAACGAGAAACAGCTGGATCAAGAGCCCGGCGATGTTCACCCACTTGTCGAAATCGGCATAGAACGTCGATATGAACCGCCCAGCGTCCAGACCTCCGGCAGTCCCGGCCTCGGCGGCCTGCTGGGCCGAATCGGTGATCAGAAACAGGAGGAGGCTCTGGCCGTTGGTGTTGACCCAGTTGAGGAGCAAGACGAGGATCGCGATGTAGAACAGGTACCTCGTTTTGAAGACAAGAGCGAAGGCCCCCTGCCCTGACTCGATATCGGGCTCCTCCTTAATCTCTTTGCCGCTTTCGTCCTCTGACCACTCCTCTCCCCTTGCCTCCCTTTCAAGGGCCTCTCTCAGGGCCTCGCGGAGGTTCTTGAACTCCCCCGTGTCCATCCGGAATTCGCCGGTAGCGGCCGGAGAGGTCGCGGTGCTCAACCTCGGATCGACCGACGCCTCGGTGCGGAGCCTCTCCCTGCGGTCGACCCAGCTTGTCAGCAGGAGGCTCAAGACCAGCAATGCGCCCGCGAACAACATCGGGAGGTAGAGACCGAACGGCGCTATCATCTCGCCCACCACCGTAGACCCGGCGACGGCGCCGGCAGCCGCGCCGATCGCCACGACGGGAAACAGTCGCTCCCCTTCCTCGTTCGTGTACAGGTCGTTCGCGAAGCCCCAGAATTGCGCGATGATCATCACGCTGAAGATCCCGATCCAGATGAAGAATGCGATCCCGATCTGGACGCCTCCCGTCCCGGCCAGGAAGAACGCGACACAACAGGCGGCGAAGAACAGGGTGACCACATTGATCAGGCGGCGGCGCGGGAAACGGTCGGCCAGCTTCCCGTAGCCAGCGATCACTGGGATCAGGATGAAGGCCATGGCGGCTGACATGTAGGCCGTGAACTCGGGTCCTCGCTCGACCAGGATGAGTCCAGACCGGATCGGTTTCATCATCGAGTAGGCGGTGAGGAGGATGAAGACGTTGACCGCCAGGATGACGACGTTGGCGCCCTCTCCCGCCCTGACATCCGCGAAGATCCTCAGGGCACGATCGATCACACCGGGCTTGCCTCCGCCGTTCACGCTTCGTTCCTCCGATCCGGGAATCGCCGACGGCGCCGCGACACCTGGGATGAGGCGAGGCCAGCGGACTCCGCGCCGAATCTAAGGCCCGCTGCCCCCGCGCCGCGAACCTTCACGCCCCCTCGAAGCGTACTATGATCGGGACGCGGCACACTCAGACCCGAGGAGGTCCACCATGCCGAAGAGCAACCGCGGCCGGGCGCCCAGGGACCGGAAGAAGCCTTACCGGTTCCCGAAGCCACCGTGCACGCCGGAGCCGCCGCGCCCGCCCGAACCGGTTCGACCGCAGCCGCCCGGGTGCGAAACGGGCCCGTCGCTCAAGAAAGTCCTCGAGCGGCTCAGGCGGCCGTCGAAGCGCTAGACCGCTCCCGCACTCGAGAAACGGGCTATCCGGGACTGACCTGAGACGCGATCGCCGCCGCGAATTCATCCTGGCCGACCACGTCGCCGAGGCAGTCGTCGAAACTGTCCAGCATCGCGTTCGGCTGCATCCCGGTCAGTCCCAGGTTCTGCCCCCGGGCAAATCCGCTGGACGATCCCGAGAACACGATCGAAGCCGTTTCAGTGTCGTACAACTGCCAGTCCACCGTGAGGCGAACGTCGTACAGCCCGGAAATCGAGATTCGAGTCAGTGTGCCGGCCAACCGGTAGCGCACCGGCTGGTACATGCCGCCGACGAAGTCGAGCTCTGCCTCCTGGTCCAGCAGGGGAAGCCCCGCAGCCTGCAGGTCTTGCACCGATATCTGAACATCGGTGGACCCCCGATCCAGAAGGGTTAGCTCGGCCAGCCAGCGGTAGACGGTCGGGGCCTGGCCGGTGCCCCCAGTCTCGCCCAGGTACTGGCGGTGCGGAATGTCCGCCACGACACCGAACATGTCGA
>CAYWLF010000030.1:0-6835 GCA_964458875.1 uncultured Gemmatimonadota bacterium | reverse complement strand
CCTCAATCCATGTTAGAGGTTCACCGAGAACGACCAGGAAGTCCCGATGATGACCTTGTTGCGCACGTCAGCTGTCCTAGCTGTTGCCGTCAGTTGCTTCGCCGTGCACTCCGTGTCTGCCACCGCACAGGATGCGGCCAGCGCCGATCCCATGACCGAGTTGCTGACCCAACTTGGAAAGATCGAAGCGAGGATCGGATACCTGCAGCTCCGCCACGAGAACGCCGTGGGCGAGGACCTCGAGCTCTTCGCCGACCAGCTGGCCCGGCGCTGGCGCGAGCATCACGCCCTCCTTGGAGAGATGGTGGCCGCGACGGAGACGGCGCGGGAGGCAGGCGCCGAGAGATTCGACGCCACCGAACGAATCCGCGTGGCGTTGGAGCGTGAATTCGGTTTCATCCGTCTGTACGGCGAGCGGGTCCAGGAGCGAATCCTGGGCCTGCGCATCGCGAGTCCGGATACGCCACCCGAGGAGTTGTTCGCCCTCGAAGTGCAACTCACGGAAGCGAACATCGATTTCGACGAGCTTGTCGAGGCGGCTGTGGATGACATCGAGCACGCCACGGTCCTGGGAGCCGACCTGGGACCGGACGTGGCGCTGCTCGACCACAGACTGGAGGATCGGGCCGCCACGGTCGCGGCGCGCATCGAACTCGCGCTCGATCAGCGCGCCGCTCTCTCGAGTCGAGCCAGGAAGGCTGGAGCCGACACCGTCGCCATCCGGGCGGAAGTGAACGGGCTCGACGAGAAGCTGCACGGAGCGACGACGAGCCTCCAGACCATGGTCGACCTGATGGGCCGACGCGACCTCGAAACGGCTGACTACCGGCAGCTCCTGCTCGAAGCGACGGGTGACCTGGGTATGAGCGTCCTCGACCCACAGGTCGTCGGCGGTCTCGTGGGAGACCGGTGGGCCTCGCTCCGCGATTGGTTCCGGAACAACGCCGGCGGGATCTTCGTCAAATTGGCCACACTCCTACTCGTCCTGTTCGTATTCGGCGTCCTGGCGCGCCTGGCTCGTGGCGTGGTGAAACGGGTGGTGTCCGGCTCGCGCGTCGAAACCACCGAACTGCTGAGCCGGCTGCTCGTCCGAATGGCGTCGAAGTTCGTGTGGCTGCTCGGGTTCCTGGTCGTTCTCTCGGTCTTCGGGATCGATATCGGTCCGATGCTGGCGGGTCTCGGTATCGCCGGCTTCGTCCTCGGCTTCGCTCTCCAGGACACGCTCTCCAACTTCGCGGCCGGGCTGATGATCATGGCCTACCGGCCGTTCGATGTCGGTGACGTGGTGAGCGCAGCCGGGGTGCAGGGCAAGGTGGATTCTGTCTCGCTGGTCTCCACGGTGATCACGACCCTGGACAACCAGGTCCTGATCCTGCCGAACAACAAGGTCTGGGGCGATGTGATCAACAACGTCACCGCCCAGAACACCAGGCGGGTGGACCTCGTGTTCGGAATCGGGTATGGGGACGACGCCGAGAAGGCACAGCGGATCATGCTGGAGGTCCTGGCCGACAACGAGATGGTCCTGGACGACCCGGAGCCGGTGGTGCGTCTGCACGGGCTCGCGGATTCTTCAGTGAACTTCGTGTGTCGGCCGTGGTGCCGCACCGACGACTACTGGGACGTCTACTGGGACGTTACGGAGACCGTGAAGCAGCGGTTCGACGCGGAGGGCGTCTCGATTCCGTTCCCGCAGCGCGACGTGCACATCTACCAGCAGAACGCGGACGCCTGAGACGCCGGGCGCCGGGTAACCCACGACGAAGGGACGGGGGGATGAGGGGAGGTTGCGGAGGTCCGGGTAAGGGCGGGACGAAGGCGCGCCGGGTGTGCCTGTGCCTGCCCTTGGTAGCCCTATTCGCGTTCGCGGGCCGGGCGGACGCCCAGATGCAGGATCCGGTTCCCTGGTCCACCTGCGCCGCCCCCGACTCCCTGGTGCGGGCGCTCGAACGAATCGCCCGTCGGGTCGACGGTCAGATCGGCATCGCGGCCATTCACATCGAGTCCGGAATGCGGGTCTCGGTCAACGGTGACCGCCGCTTCCCCATGGCCAGCGTCTCGAAGGTGCCCATGGCCCTCGAGTTCCTGCACCGGGTCGATGCGGGTGACGTGTCGATGGACGAGCGCCTCGTCCTCCCGATCACCGATTTTCGCCCCGGAAACAGCCCCCTGGCATCGTGGTCGGGAGGACGCCCGGTCACGGTGACCGTGGACAGCCTGTTTCGGCTGATGCTCGAGGTGTCGGACAACACGGCCACGGACGCGATCCTCGGCATGGCCGGTGGACCCGAGAAAGTTACAGGCAGGCTTCGGGAACTCGGGATCGAGGACATGGACGTGGACCGCTCGGAAGCGAGGACTTTCGCGGACCTGGTGGGTATCCCGGGTACGGTGCCGGAGAGCGAGCTGTACCGATACTCCCATTTCCGCATGAGAGATGCCCTTCCGGACTCGGTCCGACAGGAGGCGAGAATCGCGTACGGGTCAGATCCGCGGGACACGGCTACGCCGAAGGCCACGGCGCATCTGATGGCGGCGGTGTGGAGTGGAGCCGGGCTCACCCGCGAATCCCGAGACCTGCTGATCGAGACGATGAGCGAGGCTCGCTCCGGCGGACGTCGCATCCGCGGGCAACTTCCGCGCGAGACTCCGGTGGCGCACAAGACGGGCACCATGGCGGCCGCGATCAACGACGCCGGAATCGTCACCCTGCCGGACGGAGCCGGCCACCTGGCGGTAGCCGCCTTCGTGAACACGCTGCATCGGACCACGTATCGGAGGGAGCGTACGATCGCGCAGGCGTCCCGGGCGGTGTACGACTTCTTCGCGAACATGGAAACCGGGATCGGGCCGCTGGCGAGGGAATGCCGGCCCGCGGGGTCCTACCCGATGACGCCCGCCGGGCGTTGACCGTCCCCGAAGGAGCCGGCAGCCTACACTCGGCGGGTCACCCTCCGAACCAACGCTCCAGGCGCTCCGATTCAAACCGATGCTTGCGGCTCGCGTTCGCCTCCGACTCGTCGGCGACGACCACCCTGGGCTCGGGCTTCGCGTAGAAGTCTCCCTCGATGAGAGCCGCGGTCGACTTGCTCATCTCGAGGAAGCAATAGCCCCGTCCATCAAACGGGCCGGGAGGTTCTGAGCCGGCGATGCGCGCCGCGATGGCGCGGGCCACGCGCTGGCCCTCAAGGTCGGCCATCACCCCGGCCTTCGGCAACGGAAGGCCGTTGGCGAGACTCACCTTCGTGACGTCGCCGATAGCGAAGACGTTCTCGTGTTTGGTCTCGAACGTTCCGGGGTCAACGGACACCCATCCCCCCGGGCCGGCCAGGTCCGACTCGGCGACTACCGGCGGCGGCCTGTGCGGCGGAACGCCGATCAACAGATCGAAATCGAGCCCCGCGTCGCCGTAGTCGATACGGCCCGCCTGCACACGCTTCACTTCCCGTCCGGTCTCATACGAAATGCCCCGGGCAGCCAGCTGCTCCGCCAACCAGCTGGAGCCGTCGACTCCGGCGTTCGGAAGGAGAATGGGCTTGGGCGTGGTGACCGTGATCGTGGCCTGGTCTCGAAGGCCCCTCTCCCGAAGGAAGTCGTCCAGCAGCATGGAACACTCGAACGGAGCCGGCGGGCACGTGTACGGCATTCCCGCTATGGCGATGACGATCCTGCCGCCTTCAAACGACTGCAGCCCGGCTCTCAGCCCGGGCACTCCTGCCACGTCCCACACGTTGTGTCCGTGCTCGGCGAGACCGGGGACGAAATCCGGCCGGGGTACAGCCCCGAGTGCAAGGACCAGGTAGTCGGCGCCGATAGTACCGGCATCGGTCTCGACGCTTCGGTTCGAGGGATCGATGGAGAGGACCTGGCGTTGCTCGAAGCGTATGCCCTGGCCCCGGAGCAGGCGCAGGTCCCGGCTCCCTTCCTCGATCGCCCCCACTCCGACCAGGGCCCACAGCTTCCTGAGGCCCATCACGAAGCTGGGTGAGCGATCGACCAGGACGACTTCGTGGTCATCACCCAGCGCCTTGCGAAGCTCGGTGGCCGTGGACACACCTCCGAATCCGCCGCCAAGAACGAGGATCCGGGCCATGTCAGCTCCCCTCGGGGTCGGCGGCCCGGAGCTCCGACGAAACCCAATCGTCGATCGAGGCCTGCAGCATGGTCAGCGTGATCGTACCGTCCTGTATCACGCGGTCGTGGAACGCCCTGATGTCGAAGCGATCGCC
The DNA here is from genome assembly GCA_964458875.1 of uncultured Gemmatimonadota bacterium. Lineage (GTDB taxonomy): Bacteria > Gemmatimonadota > Gemmatimonadetes > Palauibacterales > Palauibacteraceae > Benthicola. The sequence continues at coordinate 2,606 of CAYWLF010000030.1, read as the reverse complement.
GAGTGCCTGTTCGGCCTCTGTCCGTAGCTCCTGGATGACGAGGCTTCCCGTGAGGTAGGCGGTAGCCTGGCCCGGCACGGCGATATAGCGGCTGACCTCGGACTCTACCTCACCTTGCGAGGCCACGGTGTTGGTCAGCATGTAGTCCACGGCTTCCTCTCGACTCCAGCCCAGGGCGTGCATTCCCGGGTCCACCACCAGTCGGGCGGCGCGGAAAGCCTCGTTCGACAGCATTCCCAGTCGGTCCACGTCGGCCGTGTACAGGCCGGCCTCATCCGCGAGTCGCTCCGTGTAGAGCGCCCAGCCCTCTCCGAGCCCGGAGCTGAAGAAGTACTTGAGGACTGGATGCACTTCCGCCCCCTCCAGGCCCACGTACACCTGCATGTGGTGCCCCGGATACGTCTCGTGGAACGTGGTGGCTTCGAAGCCACTGCCCCGGTTCAGGTTCCGAGGTTCGTGGGTCCCGAACTCGTAGGTCCCCGGCGTGCTCCCGTCCGCCGCCCCGGCGGAGTAGAATCCGCCTCCAGTGACCCGCATGTAGTCCGGGTACGGCTTCAGCGCGACCTCGGCCCGCGGTACGAAGCCGAACCAGTCCGGCATCGCGGCCTTCGCCCGATCCACGGCGTCCTGGGCGAACGCGACGATCTCGTCTGGCGTCTCGAAGCTGTTCGCCGGATCTTCGCGTACCAGGCGGAGCAACTCCTGCAGGTCACCGGTGCCGAAGCTGCGCTGCCCGATCTCCAGCATCTCCGCCTGGATTCGTGCCATTTCCCGCAGCCCGGCCTCGTGGATCTCCTCGGGCGTCAGCGGAAGCGTGGCGTGGAACAGGACCGAAGCGAGATAACATTCGTCTCCGTCCGGATTCGCGGTCACGCCGATCTCTTCCCGTGCAGCCGGCAGGTAGTCTTCCGCCAGAAATGTGCGATAGCTCCGCACGGCGGCGAACAATTCCTCGCCGATCACTGCGGCCAGATCGGCCCCGAAGGTTTCGTCGCCGTCCCGCGCCGCCGGATCGAAATAGGGCGTTTCCTCGGGCGGGACGGAAAGCAGGGCGTCCAGCTGCCCAATCACTCGCTCGACGTTGGAGCGCGGCGCCGTGAATCCCTCGTCGATCCCGACCCGAAGGTTTTCGATCTCCGTGTCGATATAGCGGACGACGTCCCTGGCCCGGGAAATCGCATTGGCCCGGGCCCGCTCCGTGCCGACCGGCTGCTTCGCGAACACTCCGGGGAAGAAGTTCTGCCACCCGGTCCACGTGGGGCTCACGTTCCACAGCTCCGTCCGGCATGCTCGGCGGCCCCCGGAAGCTTCCAGTCGCTCCAACGAGAACTGGTACGGAACGGCCGCCGCCGTGCCCTCCAGCGACTCCGGATCGATGGCGCGCAGCCGGGATAACCATGCGTCCTCCCTGGCTTGCCAGGCCGCTCGCGCGGCCCGGCCGTGATCACCCATGCGATCGAGAGCAGCCGGATAACCGGTCTCGTAGGCCTCTTCCGGGAACTGGTCGTAGTAGCCGGCGACGTACTGGTCCGCGATAGCGAGGGCTTCGGCCACCGCCTCGTTGTCGAGTTCCGGGCTGGCGGAACGAACAGGATCGCCGGTGGACTCCGTACCGTCGCATGCGGCGCTGAAGATCACCAGGAACACGAACATGGCGCCTACGAATGGACGGGGCATCGAGCCTCCCGGGGTACGTGACACGAACGCCGAACAAGCGGCGCGGGAACCCAGGGATAACCGGCCTTTCAAGAAAAGAGAAGGTCGGGCGGATTCTGGACGGTGGGCGACCTGAGCAATACGGAGCTAATCCTGATCGTGCGGACTCCGCATCGGGATGGCCGCTCGCACTTCGCGCAGGCGATCGAGGTCGACCTCCGCCACCGCGAGACCCGGAGTGTCACCGGCGTCGGCGACGACCGTTCCCCATGGGTCCACGATCAGTGCGTGCCCGTAGCTCTCACGCAGCCCCTCATCGTCGTGCCTGCCTACCTGGGCCGGGGCCACCACCCAGGACTGGGTCTCGATGGCGCGGGCCCGGAGGAGGGCATGCCAGTGGTCCTTCCCCGTCCTGGCCGTGAAGGCTGAGGGCACCGTGATCAGCTGTGCGCCGCGGGCCCTCAGCTCGCTGTAGAGCCACGAGAAACGCAGATCGAAGCAGATGCTCAGGCCGATCGTCACCCGTTCGGTTGGGACGACCACGAGCTGGTCACCCGATCTGATCGTGTCCGACTCCGCGAACCGGGTATCGGCCGACACGTCCACATCGAACAGGTGAATCTTCCGGTAGGCGCCCAGCCGATCGCCGCCGGGTCCAAACAGAACCGAGGTGTTGTAGCAGCGCCGGGCGTCGTCAGCCTCTTCGTTGAACGACCCGAGCAACAGGTGAACTTCCAGTTCGCGGGCCAGCTCTGAGAACCGCCTGCATACCGGGCCGTCCAGCGACTGGGCTCGTCGGACCTTTTCTTCGTGCGGTCCCAGGAAATTCGTGTTTTCCGGGGTGGCGATGAATGTCGCTCCGCGCTTTGCGGCCTGCCGAACCAGGGCTTCGACCTGCCCCAGGTTCGCCTCTTCGTCGGAGGTCGAGTTGAGCTGGACTGCGGCGGCGA
>CAYWLF010000029.1:0-15464 GCA_964458875.1 uncultured Gemmatimonadota bacterium | reverse complement strand
GCTGACGGTGGGACTCGAACCCACAACCTCCGGATTACAAATCCGGTGCTCTTCCGGTTGAGCTACGTCAGCAAAATCAGACCGCCAACATATTGGGTGACGGGAAATCCGTCAACTGAGGAAAAGCCGCCTTTCGTGCAGATCGTCAGTCTGCCTTGGAGACCAGCTTCCAGCGGGTCCCCGAGGGCCCGTCCTCCAGCGCCACGCCTCGCTCCAGCAGCTCGTCGCGGATGGCGTCGGCCCCGGCAAAATCGCGGCCTGCCCTGGCGGCTGCCCGCGCAGCGATCCGCTCCTCGATCCACCCGTCGAGCTCTGCCGAGCCGGAAGCCTCTTCCCTTTCGCGCAGGGACAGCACGCCGAATACGGCGTCGAAGTCGTCCAGCACCGCCCGCAGCGCATCCAGACCGGCGGCAGACACTCCGGTCCCGGCCGCTGCGTCCAGGGCCAGGTTGGCCTCGCGCACCATCGTGAAGGTGGCGCCCAGGGCATCGCTGGCGTTGAGATCGTCGTCCAGCGCTTCGGTGAACGCACCGCGCCAGCGGGTCGCCAGTTTCTCGAGATCCGCCGATTGAGTCCCGGGACCGGGCGTGGTCGGCGTTTGGCCCAGGCGTCTTCGGAACTCATGCAGGCGTCCGATCGCGCGGTCCGCGTCCTTCAACCCTTCGACGGTGAAGTTGAGCTGAGTCCGGTAGTGGGCGCTGAGCAGCAGGTAGCGGATGGCCGACGGTCGGTGACCCCGGTCCAGCAGGGACTCGAGCGTATAGAAATTGCCCAGCGACTTGGACATCTTCTCGCCCTCGGAGAGAAGGTGCTCCGCGTGCATCCACCAGCGCGAAAACGCCTTGCCCGTTGCCCCTTCCGACTGGGCGATTTCGTTGACGTGGTGCGGGAAGATGTTGTCCACACCGCCCGTGTGGATGTCGAGTGTCTCTCCGAGGTACTCCATCGCCATGGCCGAGCATTCCAGGTGCCAGCCCGGGCGGCCTGACCCCCACGGCGAGTCCCACACGGCCACGTCGCCTTCGTGGCCCCGCGATCCTCCCTTCCAGAGAACGAAATCGCGCGGGTCTTCCTTGGAGTAGTTCTCGTCCCCTTCCACACGACCACCGACCTGCAAGGCCTCCGGATCGATGTTGGCCAAACCGCCGTACCCGGGGAACCGGTCGATAGCGAAATAGACGGAACCGTCCTTCTCGTAGGTGAAACCGCCTTCCTCGAGGCGGCGCACGAGATCGATCATCTGCGGAACATGCTCCGTGGCCCGCGGATTACACTCCACAGGCTCCAGGCCCAGGGTCGCCCAGTCCTCGAAGAACGCCTCGGTGACCGGAGCCGTGACCTCATGGAGGCTGACTCCCCGGTCGACGGCCGCCTGGATCGTTCGGTCGTCCACGTCGGTGAGGTTCATGACCTGCGTGACCCGGTAGCCCCGCCACTTCAGGTACCGACGCAGCAGGTCTTCCCAGGTGAACGCGCGGAAGTTCCCGATATGGGCCCGTTCGTAGACGGTCGGACCGCAGGTGTACATGCGCACATGCCCACTCTCAGCAGGCTCGAAGTCCTCGACCCTCCGCGTCAGGGTGTTGTGGAAGCGAAGCGTCATCGGTCGCCGCGGTCTCCCGATTCACCGATCGCGGCCCCCTCGGGATCCGGCAGCGGTTCTTCCTGGCCGGGCTCCGCCGATTCCGTGGACGGTTCTTCGACCGGGACCTCCTCTGCGCCCTCGCCGGGGGCCGGGAACCTCTCCAGGCGCCACGCATCGTAGGCCGCCACCCGTTCCGGATTGTCCTCCACCCACAGCGCCGCGCACGCCCCCACCTGCGGATCGTTGCGCCTCGCCAGCAGCGCCCGAAGCAGGCCGGCCCGACGCGCGAACACCAGCTCGTCGATGGGAGCAAAGGGGGGGCCCCCGAAAAGGGTGCGTGAGAGAATCCAGCCGTCGATGAACGACCCGACCACCTCTTCCTCGAGAGCGAGCAGGGAATCGCAGGACACATCCGGGTCTGTACCGCGCACGACGCGCATACGCTGGACGACGTAGTTGTAGTACGCCCGGTCGGCCTCCCGGAAGTTGGCGGGAAGCCGCCGCGAGTCGGCCAGCGAGTCGTTGACCACTTCGACGATGTTCCACGGGAAGCTGGCCTCGGGGTCCTCCAGGGAGACTATTTGCCGACTTCCCTCGTAACCCACGGGAGTCATGTAAAACACGTGGGGGTCTTCCTCGAGGTCGGCGTACAGGGCCCTCGCCGTGTCGAGCATGGTCCGCAACGCCGTGGACTCGAACTGCACCGTGTCCCCGTTCTCAGCCGTGATCGTGTACTGGGCGGCGACTGTCCCGGGCAGCAGAATGGAGCACGCGGCAACTCGAATCGCAGCCGTTCGAAGGCGGGTCACAGCTTGAATGCCTCGAAATATTCTGTCGACATGGCGACAGCTCCCTTCATCCGACGTCATGGACCTCATCGCGCGCCAACCTAAGAAGGGGCGGGCAGGCGCGACACCCCGCGTAGCGCCTACTCTACCGTAACGCTCTTCGCCAGGTTCCGCGGCTGGTCGACGTCGCACCCTCGGAGCACCGCCATGTGGTAGGCGAGCAACTGCAGGGGGATGACGGTCAGGAGGGGTTGCAGCATCTCGATCGTGGCAGGAATCCGCACCACGTGGTCCACGCGGGCGGCCAGGTCGTGGTTTCCGTCGGTAACGATGGCGATCACCTTGCCGCCCCTTGCCTTCACTTCCTCGATGTTGCTCGCGACCTTGTGATACACCGAGTCTGACGGCGCGATGAACACGACCGGCATGTTCTGGTCGATGAGGGCGATCGGGCCGTGCTTCATCTCGGCCGCCGGATAGCCCTCCGCGTGGATGTAGCTGATTTCCTTGAGCTTCAGAGCCCCCTCGAGGGCGACGGGAAAGTTGTAGCCGCGCCCCAGGTACAGGAAGTTCGCCTTGTCGGCGTACTCCCGGACCACACACTCGATGGCCGACGACTCATCCAGTGACAGACGCACGAGGTCCGGGAGTTGACGCAGCGCGGCTACCATCTCGCGACCCTCGTGCAACGACATTCCCCGGCGTCTCGCCAGATACAAAGCGAACAGGGCGAGCACTGTAAGCTGCCCGGTGAACGCCTTCGTCGAGGCGACCCCGATCTCCGGACCGGAGTGGATGTACACACCCCCGTCGGTCTCACGGGCGATCGACGAGCCGACCACGTTGACGATCCCCAGCAGGGGCGCCCCGCGCGACCTGGCTTCACGCATGGCGGCCAGGGTGTCCGCCGTCTCTCCAGACTGAGAGATCGCGATCACCAGCGTGCCGTCCGTGACTATCGGGCGCCGATACCGGAACTCGGACGCATACTCGACTTCGACCGGAATCCGGGCCAGTTCCTCGATCATGTACTCGCCGACGAGCGCCGCATGCCAGCTCGTACCGCAAGCGGTGATCACGATCCGCTCGACGTTTTCCAGCTGATCTTCGAGCGGCAGCAGGCCCCCGAGCTTGGCCGTGCCTTCCTCGTCCAGCAGGCGACCGCGCATCGCGTCGCGAATGGTGTCCGGCTGCTCGAAGATCTCCTTGAGCATGAAGTGCTCGTAGCCGCCACGCTCGATCTGTCCGAGATCCCAATCCACCCGGCTCGCCTCACGGTTGACCTGGCGGGGGGCCTCCCCGTTGCCCGATTCGGACATGTCCAGCAGGCGGTGCCCATCCGCCGTGAGGACGGCCATCTCTCCGTCGTTCAGGTAGACGACCTGCCGGGTGTGTCGCACCACGGCCGCGACATCAGAAGCGGCGAACATCTCCCGTTCGCCGTTCTCGCCGATCCCGATGAGCAACGGGGAACCCAACCGCGCCACCACGATCTTGCCGGGATCGTCGGCGTGGATCACGGCGATTCCGTAGGCCCCCTCGATTCGCGCCAGGGCCAAGGCCACCGCCTCTTCGAGATTCCCGTCGAACGTCTCCTCGATCAGGTGACACAGGACCTCGGTGTCGGTCTCCGACTGGAACTCGTGCCCCAGTTCCTGGAGCTTGGCCCGGAGGACGGTGTGGTTCTCGATGATTCCGTTGTGAACGAGGGCGACCCGACCCGTGTCGTCTGTGTGGGGGTGGGCGTTGATCGTAGTCGGCGCGCCGTGGGTGGCCCATCGGGTGTGGCCGATCCCATGCGACCCTGCGAGGGGGCTCTCCTCGAGCCGCCCCTCGAGCTCCACGATCTTGCCCGCGGCCTTTCGCACATCGAGAGTACCGTCGTGGATCGTGGCGATTCCCGCTGAATCATAACCGCGATACTCGAGACGTCGCAGACCCTCCAGGATGAGGGGCTGCGCCTGTCTCAGTCCGATGTAGCCTACGATTCCGCACATTCGATCAATCCGCCCCCGCGTTCATGCTTTCGCCGGCCATCGCCACGAGGGCCACCGCACGTTCCAGACTCGGAGCCTCCGCGATGAGGCGGAGGATAGGCTCCGTGCCGGAGGGTCTGACGTGCAGCCACTCGTGAGCTTCCGGCCAGGCCAGCCGAAGCCCGTCCTCCGTGTTCTCGGCCGCTCCGGCCGGAACGCCGGCCCGCATGTGGCGATAGATGTCGTCCGGGGCCATGTCGCCACGCTCCACCTTCCGCTTCACCATGTGGTAGCGTGTGCGCCCGGCGAGGATATCGACCAGGGTCTGTTCCCTCTCGGCCAGCAGGTTCAGCACGAGCGCCGCCGCAACGGCTGCGTCGCGCGTCAGGTTGAGGTCGGGAAGCATCACTCCCCCGTTTCCCTCGCCACCCACCACGGCTTCAACCTCGACCATCTTCAGAGCCACCCGAGCCTCACCCACGGGCACACGGTAGAAAGGCGCCCCGGCTCGTTCGGCCGTCTCTTCAATGGACTGACTGGATGACAGATTCGTCACCATGGCTCCCGATCGACGTCCCAGCACGTACTCGGCGGCGAGAGCCAGGGTCCAATCCTCTCCCACCGGTTCACCGGACCCGTCTACCAGGGCGAGCCGGTCTCCGTCCGGATCGACGGCCATGCCGATCTCAGCCCCCGTGGAGCGGACGAGCCGTGAAAGTTCGCCCAGATTTGCCGGTATCGGTTCCGGGTCGCGGGGGAACAGCCCGTCCGTCGCGAGCCCGATACCCTCGACCCTGCAACCGAGGCGTCGAAGAAGCTCCGGGACAACGACCCCGCCGGCTCCGTGCACGCAATCGAGTGCGACGACGGGGGCGCGACGACGGATTGCCTCCACATCGAGGAGGGGCAGCGAGAGAACCCGGTCGATATGGTGCTCCGCCACACCTTCAAGCGTTCCGCCACTACCGAGTCCACTCCAATCCGCGAGTTCCGGACCTTCCTCGAACAGCCGCTGGACGGCCACACCCGTCTCCGGGCTCACGAACATCCCGGATCCTGCGGCCAGCTTCAGACCGTTCCACTCGACCGGGTTGTGGGAAGCGGTGAGGACCAGGCCTCCGACGGCGCGCACGTCATCCCGCACGGCGAGGAGCAGGGTCGGCGTTGGTGCAATCCCTGCATTCCGCACGGGGACGCCGGCGGCCCGCAAACCAGCGGAAGCCGCGGCGGAAAGCAGATCGCCAGATGTTCTCGAGTCCCGGCCTACGATCACGTAAGCGCCAGGATCGTCGGCAGCTCCGACGGCCTTCAGATGGCGACCGAACGCCGCCCCGTAACGCACGGCGACCTCCGGGGTCATCGTGGAGCCCACGACTCCTCGTATTCCCGAGGCCGATACGATGAATGGACCTGTCCCTGTCAAATCGGTTTCCTTCGAGCGCCCTGTTTGTAGGGATATCGCCGCGTGTCGGCTCGCACCGACTCACTGACGTGCAAAGGGTGGGCCGCAGCTGGACTGCCGCCCAAGGTTATCCGGTGGGCTGGGGACCGTCAACGCCGCTCGGTATCCTCTCCGGCGACCGGCGCCGGGGAGATCGCGATCGCGGTTTCGGGCGGGCGTCTCCAGCCGGCAGCGGGCCGTCCGGCAGCCGATGAACCCTTCGTCTTACCACTCGAACCTCGCTGCCCGACACCGTTGCGGCGGCGTACCCCCGACCCCATCGGACCGGGTGCCCGGCCGTCTGGAGAGCCGCTTCGCTTCCACTCTTGAGGCGCGCCACGATGCCGGCTGGTGAATGCCCTGGCTTGAGCCTGAGCAACAGGTGCACGCGATCAGAAAACGCGCGCACGCAAACCGGTTCGGAATCGAGGCGACGGCACAGAGTGATGACATGTCGCTCGACCACGGCGACCGCTTCGGCCGATACCAGGGGGATCCGGCCCAGGGTGGGCCATACGAAGTGATAGTAGAGGCGGTGCGCTGCGCGGCCGGGAACATCGTCGATCATGTCCATGTTCGGTATCTCCACGGGCCGCTCATCGGCCGCTCATCCGGGTTCGCCGCTCGCGGTGCGGCCCCGTATCTTCCTGCTCCCCAGCATCTCGGGACAAAACGGAGGCCCCGCATGACAGGTGAAGGAAACGGGTTCGGTACGAGGGCGGTACACGCAGGGCAGGCGCCTGACACCGAGACGGGCGCGATCATGACGCCGCTGTTCCTCACGTCCACGTACGTGCAGGACGGCGTCGCGCAGCCCCGCCGGGGCCACGAGTACGCCCGGGTCACCAACCCCACCCGGACCGCGTTGGAGGACAATCTCGCCTCTCTGGAGAGTGGCGAGCATGGCCACGCATTCGCGTCCGGGCTCGCGGCGATCGAGGCGATTCTCAAGGCCAATCTCTCGTCCGGCGACCATGTGGTGTGCGGCGACAACCTGTACGGAGGCAGCGAACGGCTGTTCCGATTCTGGGAGCGCTATGGCCTCCGCTTCGACTACGTGGACACGTCGGACCTCGAAAAGCTTCGGGCCGCCATCCAGCCCGAGACCCGGATGGTCTACCTGGAGACGCCCACGAATCCGCTGATGCAGCTCACGGATCTCAGTGCGAGCGCCGAGATTGCACGTGCGGCTGGAGCCCTGCTCGTGGTGGACAACACGTTCGCCACACCGGCCCTGCAGCGTCCCCTGGAGCTCGGGGCCGACGTCGTGGTCCATTCGACGACCAAGTACCTGAATGGACACAGCGACGTGGTCGGCGGGGCCGTCGTGGTCCGCTCCGACGACCAGGCCGAGCGCCTGCGGTACCAGCAGATGGCGACGGGCGGCGTCCCGGGCCCGCTGGATTGCTGGCTCGTCCTCCGCTCCACCAAGACGCTGCACCTGAGGATGAAAGCGCACTGCGAGAACGCCCGGACGATCGCGACCTACCTGGACGCGCACGAGGCGGTCAGCCGGGTGCTCTACCCCGGACTTCCGTCGCATCCGCAGCGAGAACTCGCCCAGCGCCAGATGAGTGACTTCGGCGGCATGATCACGATCGACATGGTCTCGGCGGAGAGGGCAGAGGCCCTGGCGTCCGCCACCCGCTTGTTCGCACTGGCGGAGAGCCTCGGCGGGGTCGAGAGCCTGATTTCGGTGCCATCGCGGATGACCCACGCCTCGGTACCGGCGGAAAGGAAACGGGCCATGGGCCTGACCGATGGCCTGGTGCGCCTGTCGGTCGGTGTGGAGGACATCGAGGACCTGCTGGCCGATCTCGATCGAGCGCTTGCCACTGTACCGTAACCCGCAAGCCGCGCGCCGGCTCGGAGCGGGAATGAAACCGCATCGAGTCTGATCGCGTACCGGGGACTGTGGATCGAACGAAACCCGACGCGTATGGAGTGATATCATGGACGAGAACGGCAATTCGAACGACGAAGGCCAGGATGAGGGCGGAGATCTCACTTCCTCGGGATCGGACGGTTTTCAACGCCGGATCCTGACGGAGATCAGCCCCCAGGCCTGGGAGCACCCGGCGGATCGCGCCGCGCTGAATGCCCTGCGCAAGGTCCCGGGCTTCGACCTGGCCCTGCGGAAAATCTTCGGAATGTTCGGAGAGCGCGCCATCCGTCTCGCTTTCAAGGCCAACGCAGTGCGCGTGTCGGAGAAACAGTATCCGTGGATCCACGAGCGGACGCTTCGCGTGTGCGAGATCATGGACCTGAAGGAAATCCCCGAGGTCTATGTCTCCCAGACGCCACTCGTGAACGCGGGCGCCGTCGGAATGAGCGACCCGTTCATCGTCCTCAACTCGTCCATGCTCGAGGTGTTGGACCAAGACGAGGTAGAGGCGGTCATCGCCCACGAGGTCGGCCACATCCTGAGCGGACACGTCTTGTACCGGACACTTCTGCTCCTGATCATGCAGCTTGCCATGTTCCGCTATCCGATCGCGGGCCTGGCGCTCCTGCCCATTTTGTGGGCCCTCCTCGAGTGGTACCGGAAGTCAGAGCTTTCCTGTGACCGTGCGGCCCTGATCGCCGTCCAGGACAAGGACATCGTGATGAGCAGCCTGATGAAGCTGGCCGGGGGAACGCGGGGTGAGCCCCTGGACCTGCAGGAGTTCATCGCCCAGTCGGAGGAGTATCGCGAGGGCGGCGACCTTCTCGATTCGGTGTACAAGGTCCTCAACGTGATCGGGGCCACGCACCCGTTCTCCGTGGTCCGGGTGGCCGAACTGCGCGACTGGATCGACACCGGGACGTACGAGGAGATCCTGGCCGGTAACTACGCCCGGCGATCGGACGACGACACGAAGCCGTATCGAGAGGACCTGGCCGAGGCGATGAAAGGGTATACCGACGCCGCCCAGGAAATCTTCAACGAGGTCGACGCCGCGGTAGACAAACTCAAGAGTCGGTTCACCGATGCGTGGCACCGCGGCAGGGGCGACTCGACGTAGACTCCGGGGCGCCCGGGCCGGCGCGGTGGTCTTCGAACGAGAAAGGGGCATGGCCGGTTGCCACGCCCCTTTCTGCATCTGGCGGGCCGGCACCCCCCGTGTCATCCTGAGCGCATGAACATACTGATCGTCGGAAGCGGGGGCCGGGAGCACGCGATCGCCGCCAAGCTGCGGCGTGACGATCCCGGCGCCTCGATCTACGTGGCGCCGGGAAACCCCGGGACGGTTGGCCCGGGGGTGAACGTCCCTCTCTCCGTCTCGGATCTCGGCGGGCTGGCCGATTTCGCCGCCGAGCACTCGATCGACGTCACGGTGGTCGGACCTGAGCAGCCCCTCGCTGATGGAATCGCCGGGGTGTTCGAAGCCAGGGGCCTTCCCCTCTTCGGACCCTCACGGAAGGCAGCCCGGCTGGAGTCCTCGAAGGTCTTCTCGAAGCAGCTGATGCGTGACTGTGGCGTCCCGACGGCGGGCTTCGAGATCTTCACGGATTTCGATCGGGCCGCGGACTACGTCTCGGGCATCGTACCGCCGATCGTCGTGAAGGCCTCGGGGTTGGCGGCCGGCAAGGGGGCAGTGGTGGCCGAATCTCTCGCGGAAGCTCTCACGGCCCTCCGCGAGATGCTGGTGGAGGACCGGTTCGGCGAAGCGGGCCACGAGGTGGTGATCGAGGAGTTCATGCCCGGCGCTGAGCTCTCGGTCTTCTTCCTTTCCGATGGAGAGAACGCGGTGCCCCTGGTTTCCTCCCGTGACCACAAGCGACGGTTCGAGGGAGACCGGGGGCCCAACACGGGGGGCATGGGAGCGTACGCCCCCGTGGAGGACGGGACAGCCGAACTGATCGAACGAGCCCGCGTGGAGGTGGCCGACCCGATCCTGCAGGGAATGGCCGAGCGGGGCTTCCCGTACCGCGGATTCCTATACGCCGGCCTGATGCTTACACCTGATGGCCCCAAGGTCGTCGAGTTCAACTGCCGTCTCGGAGATCCGGAGGCGCAGGTGGTCCTTCCCCTGACGGGGGCCGGACTGGCCGAGCCGATGGCGGCAATAGCTCGTGGGGAGAGCATCGCTGGCTGGACGGCCGGCGCGATCCCGGGAGCGGCCCTGGTCACGGTGGTGGTGAGCGGCGGATACCCCGGCCCCTACCCGAAGGGCATCCCGATGGAGGTCCCGGCTGACCTGGAATCGGAAGATGTTCACGTGTACCACGCCGGCACGGCCATGAAGGACGGTGAACTGGTCACGGCCGGTGGGAGAGTCGTCGGCGTCACGGGACTCGGCGATGACCTGGCCTCGGCTGCGAATCGAAGCCGCGAGGCGGCGGCGCGGGTCCAGTTCGAGGGAGCCGCGTGGCGGTCCGACATCGGGCATTCCGAGATCGGTCTGTCCGCGAAATGACCGCAGGCCGATTCGCGGAGGAGGGTTAGGCGATGCCGGAGCTTCCAGAGGTCGAGACGATCCGTCGGGACCTGGAACCGGAACTCAGCGGCCGGGTCATCACGGGCGTCAAGGTCCATAAGTCAGACATCGTCCTTCCCCCGCACGATCCGATCTCGTTTCGACGACGACTGACCGGGCGAAGAATCGTCCGCGTCGGCCGGCGGGCCAAGTACCTTCTGTTCTTCCTGGACAACGACTCGATCCTCCAGGTTCAGCTTCGAATGAGCGGCCGGTTCGCCCTCGGGCTCGCGGTACCGGACCCGGCGGGATTCAAGCACATCGCAGCCCGGCTGAAGCTGGACGACGGGCGCACGCTGTACTACGACGACATGCGCCGATTGGGCGGGCTTCGTCTGCTCGATCTTGGCGACTGGGAGCGCGAAGCCGCCCGCCTCGGCCCCGAACCGCTTGCCTCCGGATACCGGGCCGCCGACCTGGGGCGGGCGCTCGCAGTGACGCGGTCTCCGGTGAAGAACGCGCTGATGAACCAGCGACGGGTGGCGGGCATCGGCAACATCTACGCGTCCGAAGCGCTGTTCAGGGCGAGCCTCGACCCGCGCCGTCCCGGGCGCACCCTGGGGCCGGATGAGGTGAAGCGCCTGCACCGGACGGTGCGCAGCGTGCTGCGCGATGCCCTGGCCAAGGCGGGGACCTCGTTCCAGAACTACCGGGCCGTAAACGGACGGTCGGGCGAGTTCCAGTTCAGCCTGGATGTGTACGGGCGCGAGGGCGAGCCGTGCCGAAAGTGCGGCGAGCCCATAGAACGAATCGTGCAAGCGGGCCGGAGCACCTTCTTCTGCCCGTCCTGCCAGAGCTGAGGCCGAACCGCCAGGCAAGCAGGCCTGACTTCAGTCTCCCGGCGTTAGCTCCACGAGCCGCACGCCAGGCACCCCGTCCGATACCTCCAGGATCGCCACGCTCGGCGGATAGCCTTTCTGGGCCGTCCCGGCGGCTCCCGGATTGACGATCAGGACATCGCCCACCCGGTCGCAGCGCGGCACGTGAGTGTGGCCATGCACGATCACCTTCGCGTCGGGGAACCGGGCCAGGAGAAGGCGGTAGTCGGGGTGCACCTGGTGACCGTGGATCAGCGCCAGGCGTATCCCCGCCACGTCGACCTCGGCCTCTTCCGGCACCACGGCGCGGACGGCATGGCCGTCCACGTTGCCCGAGACCGCGGTGACCGGCGCGATAGCCTCGAGGTCGGTCAGATGATCCGCGTCCTCGACGTCACCGGCGTGGATCACTCGATCCACGCCCGCGAGGGCTCGGAACACCTCGGGACGCAGGTGGCCGTGGGTGTCGCTGATCAGCCCGATGCGCGCCTCAGGCATCCCGCTCCTCCTCCTCGCCCGTCCATCGGTATCCCACGGAATGATCGACGTTCATGTGATCCAGGACCCGCGCTACCACGAAGTCCAGCAGGTCTCCGATCTCCCGCGGACCGTGATAGAAGCCCGGTGAAGCCGGCATGATCACGGCTCCAAGTCGGGCCAGCGTCAGCATGTTCTCCAGGTGGATCGCCGACAGCGGGGTCTCGCGCACCACGGCCACGAGCTTCCGGCCCTCCTTGAGAGTCACGTCAGCGGCCCGCTCCACGAGGCTGCGCGAGGCGCCGTGAGCGATTCCCGAAAGGCTACCCATCGAGCACGGACAGACCACCAGGCCCTCGTACGGCACCGAACCGGAAGCCGGGCGGGCCCCGCGGTCAGCGTTCTCGAAGAAATCGAGGGCTCCACGGCCGCCGATCGACCGCAAAAGGTCCTCCTCGCCCCTGATTCCCGTCTCGTGGGCGAACAGGCGCCACCCGTGAGCCGAAACGATCACGTCGGCCGGCACGTCCAGCCGGACCAGGGCGCTCAGCAGGCGAACGGCATACGGCGCCCCCGACGCCCCTGTGACCGCCACGATCCAACGCTTCTCGTTCATACGCCTCGATCTCCAATCACGCGGGGCCGCGCCTTCGACCGTCTCTTACGGCCGACACGACCTTCACAGTATACGGTCCAGCAATACGAGGATCGCGAAAGCCGAGGCGATCCACACGTTGATCGTGAAGAAGGCCTGGTGAATCGACTCCGGCGATTCGGGGTCCACGAGCCCGTGCTCCACCCCGAGCAAGGCCGTCGTCACGAGCAGGGCCACCATGTACCCGGCCCCCAGCTCCGGCACCATGATCGGCACGGCCAGGAGGCACACCACGGTGCCGACGTGAAACGCCGCCGCGATCCAACGCGCCCAGCGAATCCCGTATTGGGCCGGTATCGAGTGAAGGCCGAGGCGGCGGTCCGCCTCGACGTCCTGCATCGAGTACAGGATGTCGAATCCGCCGATCCACAGCCCGACCGCCAGCGTCAGGATCGGGAGGATCATCCACGGATCGCTCCACCTTCCGGCGATCGCCAGGTAGCCCGCCGACGGCGCGATACCGTCAGCCAGCCCCAGGATCAGGTGAGTCGCAGACGTATAGCGCTTGGCGTAGCTGTACCCGAGTACGGCGGCGAGGGCCACCGGAGAAAGGGCCAGGGTCAGTGGATTCAGCATCCCGGCCGCCAGCACGAAGACCGCCGATGCCACGACGACGGCCAGCTTCCCTTCCCGAACCGAGATGGTCCCGGTCGGGATCTCACGACCCGCAGTGCGCGGGTTTCGGGCGTCAAACTCGCGATCGACCACACGGTTGAAGGCCATCGCCGCGAACCGGGCCGCCGTGAAAGCCACGACGATCCACAACGCGTCCCAGCCGGTGACCGGGTACCGAAAGGACGCCAGGATGGCGCCCACCAGGGCGAACGGAAGCGCGAAACCAGTGTGCTCCAGCTTGACAAAGCGGGCGTAGCGAAGCGCCCGTGACTCGGCTGCGCTCAAGGAAGCTCGATCCCGAGGTCGGCCCACATTGCGTCAACCGTCTCCCGGGTGGCCTGGTTCATCTCGATCACGTCGGGCCAGTTCCGGTCGAATCCCTCCTCCGGCCATTTCCGGGTCCCGTCGATCCCCATCTTCGACCCGAAGGTGAAGCGCCGGGCGGCATGGTCGAGGACGTCGATCGGACCGCGTGTGAACATCACGTCGCGCTCGGGATCGATGTTGTTCAGGGCGACCCACCAGGCCTCGGCGACGTTGCGCACGTCCACCCAGTCGTCCACCACCACGATGACTTTCGCCAGCGACATCAGTCCCTGTCCCCACAGCCCCTGCATCACCTTGTACGCCTGGCCCGGGTAGTCCTTGCGGATCGACACGAAGACCAGGTTGTGAAAGATCCCCTCGGGCGGCATGTGGTAGTCCGCCACCTCGGGCGACGTCATCTGGAGGAGGGGCAGGAAGATCCTCTCCGTGGCATACCCGAGCCAGAAGTCCTCCATCGGCGGCCGGCCCACGATCGTGGCCGGATATACCGGCTTCTCACGCATCGTAATGGCCTCCACGTGCACCAGCGGGTACAGGTCCGCCTCGGAGTAGAAGCCGGTGTGGTCGCCGAACGGACCTTCCATCACCAGGTCCTCCGACGGATCGATGTAGCCCTCGATCACGATGTCGGCGTCCGCCGGCACTTCGAGATCGCATGTAACGGCCTCGGCCAGGGCCACCGGATCCTTCCGGAGGAAGCCCGTGAACAGGTACTCGTCGATATTCGGGGGCAACGGCGCGCTGCCGGAGTACACACACGCCGGGTCGCCGCCGAGCGCGATGCACACGGGCATGCGCTCCCCGCGTGCGGCCATTTCCCGCCAGTGCGCGGCGCCGCTCTTGTGCCGCTGCCAGTGCATGGCGAGCCGGTTTCGATCCAGGACCTGGATTCGGTACATGCCAACGTTGCGGCGCCCGGTGTCCGGGTCCTTCGAGATCACTTGCGGCAACGTGATATAGCGACCGCCGTCGTCGGGCCAGCACAGCAGGTGCGGCAGCCGCTCCAGGTCGACCTCGTCACCGCGCTGAACCTTGTGCTGGCAGGCAGGAGCCCCCCGTGCCCGCCGGGGCGGAAACTTGGCGAACTCCGCCAGCTGCGGAATCAGGAGCAGCTTCTCCTTCAGGCCCGCCGGCGGCTTCATCTCCAGCATTCCCTGGATGCGGTCGGATATGTCCTCCAGGCGGTCCACGCCGAGGGCCATCGCCATGCGCCGCTCACTCCCGAACATGTTGATCAGGAGGGGCACGTCCGACTCGATCCCGCCGGGAAGCACCGGTCGCTCGAACAGCAACGCCGGTCCCCCGCCTGCACTCTTCATGCAGCGGTCGGCGATCTCCGTGATCTCCAGCTCGACACTCACGGGCCGGGCCACACGGACTAGCTCGCCCTGGCGTTCGAGGGCCGATACGAACTCGGACAGATCTCTGAAGGACATGCTTCGTCTCGTGAACGGGTGGGGCCGGAGGGCCTACCGTTGTCCGGTCGGACCGCCGGACTCTAGCTTGCGCCCACGTTATGTCGGGCCAAAGGGATCAGCAACGTAGGGGCGCCAGAATCTCCGTGACCACGCCGTGAGCTACAAGGAGCACAGCGACCAGGACCTGGTCCGGCTGTGTCTCAAGCAGGACGAGCGGGCGGCCCGCGAACTCGTCGAAAGATTCGAGCGCCCGGTATTCTCGCTCGTGTACCGCATGGTGCGCGACCGGGAGCTGGCCGAAGACCTGACGCAGGAAGTGTTTGTCCGCACGTTCAACAATCTCCAACGATACGACCGGTCGTACAAGTTCTCGTCCTGGTTGTTCAAGATCGCCTACAACCTCACGGTCGATCATCTGCGGAAGAAGCAGGTGAAGACCATCTCCATGCACGGATCGCCTGACGCAGTGACCCCGGAGCGGCAGGAAGCGACCTCGCTTTCGCTCGAGTCCGACGTGGATAGCCCGGACGTCATGGTCGAAGCACGGGAGCTGGCGGGCTACCTGGAGCTAGCGATCGCGAAGCTGCGTCCGGAGTATCGGACCGCCATCCTGCTGCGTCACGTGGAGGGCCGTCCGTACGAAGAAATCTCGGACATCATGGGTGTGCCGCTCGGCACGGTGAAGACATACATCTTCCGCGCCCGGCGCGAGCTGCGGGACCTCCTCGAGGATCGCTGGGAAGACGGAGACGAAGACTGAAACTCCCCTGCGGCTCACCGCGTAAGGCAGAGGGAATGAAGGAGTCAATACCGATATGAATGCGAACGATCAGGGACGGACGAGGCACCTGCAGGCGGAAGAGCTTGAGTCGCTGGCAATTCCCGGCGACCACGAGCTTCCGGC